>JAGHBR010000332.1 GCA_021160885.1 Caldisericaceae bacterium | reverse complement strand
ATCCGGTCGTGGATGTTCCGGTAATGGAATCTGTTTTTGCACATTATTATTGGCTAAACAGTAGAGATTCAAAATTAATGATAGGAATATTACTGAAAGATGCCAAAATTTATACATATTTCCTTCATTTAAGTGGTTATTTTTCATAATTAATTAATTTGCGTTTTTTTAAGAAAAGCAATAAAAAACTGGTTCAGGTGTAAGCCCGAACCAGTTTTATAAAAAGCCTCTAAAAATTACTTTTCTTCATTGTAAATTGCATTTATATCATCGGCTGTTAATGCTTTTTGATAGAAACGTACATCGTCCATTAAGCCGCTAAATGTACCGGGCCAGGTGTCCCCATCTTCACTACCAGCACCCATGGTTATAACAGTTTCGCCATCCAGGGACCACTCCTCCATATCAGATTCAGCATAAACTTCTCCATCCACGTAAATTATTAAATGCATACCTGACTTAACCACAGCTGCTAAATGCCAATCACCATCATTAATCGGGTCTTCACCTTCTGCTCCACCAATTCCCCATATATCAAAATAGAGCGTACCTCCACCGAGCATTAAACCTTTAGCACCAACTATTTGGTCACCTTCCTCGGCAATATAGTTTCCATTAAGAGTCTTTCCAAAAATAAAGGCATCTTCATCTTCTGTGTTTATCCAGAGAGTAAAAGTAAAATCATCATCTGGGCCCATTTTTAAGTTAGTACCGTCCAGTAGGATACTGCTTTCTACATCTCCGTCTTCACCTTCAAATTCAGCACATCCGATGCCGATACGAGCATCGTCATTATTAATTACAGGTCCATCGGTTCCTTTTGTAGCATGATTTGTTCCAGCATAATCCTTAAAATCTGATTCAAACGGCCAGAAAGCTGCGGCTCCTTCAGGAATTTCAATTTCCAGAACGGCAACAGTTACAAAGGCCCACCTTTTACCCTGTCCATCCGACACAGTACATTTTAATCTGTAGGTACCGCCTTCATCTGGAGGTGTCCATTTTGTTTTCGCAACATTTGGATTTTCAAACGTTCCGGCATCGGCCGTCCATTCATAGGTTAATTTATCACCATCTTTATCTATTGCAGTACAGGAAACCTCGGTTGCATTTCCCAAAAAAACAGTTGGTGGATTGGCCTCAATAGCTCTGATTTCTGGAAGAATATTTTTTGGTTCTGTACTCTCCGAACAACTAATTAATATTGTAAAAATCACAGCAGAAATTATTACTGCTGTAATAATCATATATCGTTTCATATTACTTTACCTCCTTAACGGATTTTTTTTCATTCCTGTAAAAAACTTAAAAATTTCAGAACGAAAAGCCAATTCCAAATCTATTAACAGCATCAAACACTCCAAAAGACGAGTAAGAATAGTCTACCTTAAGATCAATTCCGGATATATTGTAATGGAATCCGAGACCTGCTGTAAATCCCTCTTCATCATAGTTGTATCTATATCCGGTTCTCAAAGCAAACATATTTTTAAACCAGTATTCAAAGCCAAGGTTTAATCGCTCGGAATAATCTCTAGGATGGATTGCATCAATTGCCATAATTAAAGAATGATCCGGTGTCTGCCAAAAATCCATTAAATTCATGGCAAATCCTATTGTAAAGGTTAAAGGAAGCTCAAACGATTCCTTTTCATATTTAAACTCTTTAGAAAAATTGCGAACACTAACACCAAAACGAAAACTTTTCCATCCAGGATAAAATATTGTTCCAAAGTCGTAAACCAAACCGCCTACTTCATTCTTTTTAGTTGACCCATCCGGCATTAAATTTGAACCTAAATGCTGAGAGGCGTATCGGATTTGCCCACCTACTGTAAATTTATTTGACAATTTCTTTGAATAAGCAACACCCACGACATAAGAACCAATATCAACCTTTCCTGTCTCAATGTAGCCTTGTTCATTTGCTGCTACCCTGGTACCAACGATGTCACTGCCATAATCTGCGTTCATAAAACTAATACCTACTGTACCATACATGTCAAAACTCTTTGCTAATCCCGCATAATTGTATTTAACATCGGCTATCCATTGCGTTTGACCAGCAAAAAAGTCAAAACTTTTTTCCATATTACCCAAACCGGCGGGATTATAAAACATGGCGCTGGCATCATATCCAACCATCATATAAGCCCCTCCCATACCGGCAGCCCTTGGACTGGCATCTACTTTAAGAAACTGAAAACCAGTTTGGCCAACCTTTTTTAGCCCTGAATGAGCTGGGGTAACGAGAAATGAAACAAGAAAAATCATACTTATTGTAAAAATAATTTTTTTCATTTTATCAATCCTCCATTTTCTCAATTACCGCACAATTACAAATTTTTTAATTACGCTTTTGCCATCAGGGGTTTCTATGTAGGCAAAATAAAGGCCACTCACAACTTGCTGACCGTAGTCTGTCACCATATGTTCTTCAGCTAAGCGCCCCCAAGATTCATCACCTGATCCAAAATGTTCAATAGTTTTTACCAAGTCACCACTTTCAGTGTAGATCTTAATTGTACATTTCTCAGGTAAATTGAGAAAAGCAATTTTATCAGGTTCACCCGTAAATTGAATCTCACTGGCAGCCAGGTTAAAAGGATTGGGCACGATTCTAATGTCATCTAAATTTTTGCCTGCAGGTTTTGTTAAATGTGCGGGTTGAGTGGTCATATTCAAAAAGCGCCCACTTTCCAGACTCTCTTTTTTACCATTAAAATCTGGAGGATTATCTTTACCATTATCGAAGGCGGCAACATAATAATAATATGCTATACCCCTCTGGGCAGTTTTATCTTCAAAACTGTGGGTTAATGGATTGCCAGTCCCTTCTCCACACTCAAAAATTGGTTCCCAAACACCAACTAATTTGGTCTCGCCTTCAGGAATATGAGCGTACCAGCTTCCTTTTGCTCGATATACGCGATATCCTGCAAAATCATCAACAACTTCAGATTCATCTCCCCATTCGATCAATATCTTTTCAGGCAAAGATTTTACCTCAATCGACGGCGCAGGAGGAGGAGCCGGCACATTTAAATTATGTTGATAAGCCCAATTCGCCGCTGCGGCATTACGGAATATGGTATCCCTTCCTGAATAGACCCAGTTATCTTTGGCCCAATTCGATACTTCAGAAGCCATAGCATCGGCTTCATAAAGTTCCGGATATTTTTGATATTGTGGTGGCAAAATCTCAGTTGATCCTCCTGGTTGATCATCTCCCCAATGACAATCGTCATTTTTCCAGGCAGAACCAATTTCATAACCCTTTTCAGGTGAGATATGGCCAACGACTTCGGCCCAGGCAACTTTGAAAGAATCGCCAAAAGCTAAATCATAGGGCCCATAAGCATAAAATCCAGAGATCGTGAACCCAAACCAGGGAGCTTCATCCGGGAACTTATATCCACGATGATCATAAGGTGGACTGTGATGGCCAGGTTTAGATCCTGGCTGATCTTGAACTCCATCATTATAATAAGTTGAGAATCCTTCTGACATTAATTTGTACAGCCACTGACGTTGCGTTGGGGTCAAATCATTCGAATGATTTGTAACCACAACAGCATCACAATCCTGAGCGCCTGTCATGGATGGTTGATTTTCATCATCAACATTCATATTGTCTGGATTCGAGCCAAATAATATGGCTTCGCCCATAAACCATGGATATAGGAGAAATCCTGTTACATCATCCGGTTCACCAAAATCATCATAGGTAGAAGTTGACCAGCGTGCCGGATAACCATACAAAATCCGTAAGCTGTCTCCAGGCATAAAACCATATTCACTGGCCCAGCGTTTGCGAGGATAGCTGGTATAACGAACTTGACGCAGTAAATAAACATCTTCTAAAGTTTGATTTGGCAATTCAATCTCTGGATCAAGATCTGTGTTACCAGTATTCTTGATTGTCCATTCATAGATAAAATAATCATCATGATTTTTTTGTGTAAAAGCAAATACCCGTTGATGGATGGTAATTCCCATGTCAGTATTAATCCAAGATTCAACCATTCCATCAGCTGTGCCAGGAATTTTGTCCGGTGCAACATGATCAGAAAAATCTAATGGAAAAGGATCGTCTAATCTAAATCCATCAACAGTAATTGCAGGTGGTTGATAACGTAAATAACGATGAATAGTGTATCCATCTTTATCCGGTACAGGCCGCCAAATTCTTAAAGGATCACTTTCCCACTGGCCATTTCCACTCACTTTAATTGGATTGAAAGTGCCGGTCGTGTCTGTAAAATTCTTGCAACCTAAAAATACTGCCTTACTATCAAATACGCTATTCTCAAAGCCATCATAATAAGTCCAATGACTTTCCTCATAGCCAAGAGAACCTTCTCCCTCATCACCATAATCTGAAATTCTTCCTTGAAAGCTCCCAAGCTTGAGGGTTTTGATAATTCCCTGGCTAAATACAACCTGCGTATTAAATAGAAAAAACAAACTCATCAAAATAATTGATAAATACTTATATTTTACCATGTTCTTACCCTTTCTAACTTATTTATCCCCTTCAATCAAAAATTAAATCTTAAACCAAACACAACACTTCTAGGTGGATTCCATGCCATAAAATTAATATCTGGCATGTCTATGTAGGGTTTATCTTTGCTTCGTACATCACCAGGTTTATCATCACCTGCTACATAACCAGAATTCTTGTACTTTGCTTCTTTATACATGGGTAAGTGTAATGATTTCATATAATCCCTGAAATCATATTCATCCCTGAATCCCATTCCAGTCAGTCGTTTTATATTAAATACATTAAATATATCAGCAAATACCATTATATTGTATCTACCAATTTGTAGGTTTTTACTTATTCGTAAATCAAAATTATAATATGGTTGCCATTGGATATTATCAACTTTTGTAAAAGGTGCAACAGGATCCCAGGTAAAATGAGCTCCAGCCTTGTACTGGCCTAAAATACTCAAACTAATTTGATCAAGCGGATGAATTTTCCCAAAGGCAGGTCCCCACTCTTCAGGAGTTCTGATCCTTAAGTTTGCCCTGGCAAATGGTTCGGGTAAGAACTTTTCCTGTTTAGGATTTCTTAAGCCATAATTTGCTTGCTGACGCGGATCTTGATAATAGACTTCACGCCCATAATATCCGCTTTTGCGCACCATATAGTTATAATTCAACCACCAGGTAATCCAACGACCCCATTGCTTTTCAAGACGTAATTCAAAACCACGAATATCTTCATAATTGCTATTATCATAAGTCACATAATTAACGCTACCATCGTAATTAATATAGGTTCGATCCGCTACCTGATTTGTAATATCTCTGTAATAGCCAGCAAGACTAACTAAAAACATATTTCCTATTTCATGTTCATAACCCAACTCATATGCAATTGTCCTGGGTAAATCTAAATTGGGATTACCTAGCTCTGAAATTCCGGTTGACATCAACCCAAAATTAATCGTGTAATAGTTATAGGTTGGTGGCATTGAATAAAAATGTCCGTAATTGAAATACAATTTAGACTTCTCTGTAATCGGATGCGACACCCCAATCCGTGGCGCTATTTTCAATTTTCCTTTAGCACGTTCTGTAGGAGTTTTGGTTAAAAATTGATTCTTGAAAACCCTGGAGAAATATTTTGAATAACGGTCAGCTGTGTACCAGTCCGTGTTGGGATCATTGTAATCAACTCTTACACCAATATTAGCAATCATTTCCTGAAACTCAAGTTTATCCTGTACATAGGCTCCAAATCTATAAGGTGATTTATTCCAGTCCACGACATAATTACTGGTAGGATCGAAGCCTTCGTAACCATAATAAACATCAAAATTATCATAATTGAATTCAAATCCGAACTTGACTTGATTGGCTTTATTTACCTGACTTGTTAAATCAAATTTGATGTTATATGTGGTTACTTTGGTAAAGTTATATTCTGCAGCCCCAACTCCACCAATTACCATATTATCGGCAAGAGTATAAAGATAACCAGGTCTATTTAACCAGCCATATGGTTGTTCATCTACTTTAATATTACCGAATGTTCTGATTGTTGTTGTGTCTCTTACAACAGCGGCACCTAATTGATGAGTCTTTCTGTGAAAAACTGACATTCTGATATTATAAAATGTACTTGGACTAAGCACATGATCAAATCCAACTCCTACCAAGTAACGATCAACATCAGCGGGCGTATAACCATGGGGGAAATAAATTCCTCGATCATAGCTTCCTTCGCTGACACCCTCAAATCCTTCTCCTCCTAATGTAGTATAGCCACCAGGATCTTCTGAACGCCCAATAATTCCTTCAAAATTTAATTTCATAGATGGTGAAATGGCTGAAGTTAATTTGAGCATGCTGTTTCGTTCATAAATTTGATCTCGGGATGAGGGCAAAACAGGTCTTTCAATATTTACGCGATGGGATGCAAAAAAAGTCATATTTCCTAAATATTTACCAACCATAGGTATCGGCCCGCTAAAACTTAAATCCAAATTGTAGTCTGGCTTGTCTCCATATTTCCCAGGGTGAGGATGCCCTAATTCTTTACTACCTTTTGCCCGATGTTGCCAAATAAACAAATTTCTTGCTTCTTCTGGTGTAAGGCCATATTCAGGATGCTCCTTAACAAAAGCATCCCAGCCCTCAAACTCCTGATATTGTTTCTGTGTATATTCATCCCAAGTTCCATTCCTGGTTCCAACCCAACAGACAGCAGGATCTAAATAGGGTCTGAGATAAAAATTATTCCAATCAAATAAAGAAGCGCCACGATGTTTCTTATGAGCAACACCATATCGAAAATCTACCGATGCATTATATTTTCCCCAGGCGCCTTCCTTAGTAACAACATTAATTAAGCCAGCACGAATATTACCATATTCAGCATTAAAACCACCTTTAATTACGCTTACTTCCTTAATAGCACTCAGGTTAACCATCATCACTGGCTCATTTGCTTCATTATCAACTAAATTCAAACCATCTACCACCATACCAGTCTGATCCAATCCACCACCTCTGATTAATCCATCTTCAATACCAGCTTGTAAATTAATAAATTGCTCAACATCCTGCACTAATGGAATAGGTTCAATTTGCTCAATTGGCGTCGAAATTTGACTTGCAGACACATCAAGTTCCACGGCATCACGTTCTGCCACAACCACAACTTCTTCACCTTCAAATGCCTGAGGTTTTAGCTCAAAGTCAACACGAATTGTACGATCAACAGAAACCAGAACCTCCGTTTTTCTTACTGTGGCATATCCTACCATTTGCGCTACAACCGTATACGTACCAGGAGGAACCTTTAATATAAAATAATCTCCATTCTCATCAGTTGCCGACCCAAGTGCAGTACCTTCAATGTAGACATTCACTCCTGGCAATGGCTCACCTGTCTCTCCATCAGTTACACGTCCGGCTATTTTTCCCGTATTCGCTGCAAATAGGAAATTTACAGCATTAAACAAGAGGAGAAACAGAAAGATAATGAATTGATTGCGGTAAATTAACTTTGACATAGACTTACCCTCCTTCTGTTAAATTAAAATTTAAATTTATGGATGGAAAATAAAATATTTACCTGTTTCCATAGCTCCGCCATGTCACTCCCATAAATTTAAGTGACTAAAAAGAACAATATTTTTTTGACAGAAATTTCTGCCATTTTTAATAGACTAATTACACTTTACTAAAAATTGTTTGAGCTTCTGTTATTTTAATTAAGAAAGAGTAAACGCCACAGGAACTT
>JAGHBR010000449.1 GCA_021160885.1 Caldisericaceae bacterium | reverse complement strand
TTAATTAATAAATTAATAGCTGGTTGACAGACAATGTATTATTTTTTAAAATGTTTTAAAACAAATGAAAGGATTTGAAATAGATGGCAGGTAAAGAAAAAGATCGCGAAATGACTGTTCAGAGACGGGCTAAAATTCTGGAATTAATTGAACAACAGGGTCAGGTTCAGGTCTCGGCGTTAAGTAACGCATTCAAGGTAAGTTCAGTGACCATCCGTAATGATCTGGCTCATCTGGAAAAAAAGAATCTTTTAATACGCACGCGTGGTGGGGCGATTCGTCCACAACGTGTGGCAGTTGATTTTAAAATTACCGAAAAAGCAAAAAAACATTTTAGAGAAAAGCAGGCCATCGGGCGCAAAGCGTCCGAGCTGATTCAGGATGGCGATACAATCATTCTTGATTCCGGGACTACGACGCTTGAAATTGCCAAGAATTTAGGACACTTCAGGGAGCTAACGGTTATTACCAATGCTTTGAATATTGCCCACCTGTTAGCTGATTTTCAAAATATTCGTGTGATTGTGCCAGGCGGCATTTTGCGAAAAAATGCGCTTTCTCTGGTTGGGCCAACGGCAGAGAGCGCCATTAAAAATTATTTTTGTGATAAATTATTTCTGGGAGTCGATGGCATTGATGCCGATTTTGGCATTTCAACTCCCAATGTGGAAGAGGCCTATTTAAACCGCATTATGATTGAAATTTCCCGCGAAGTTTTCGTAGTTACTGATTCCAGTAAATTTAATAAACGTAGCTTTGCCTTCATTGCCCCGATGAATAAGATTCACACTGTAATTACAGATCGCAATATTCCCGCTACCGAAAAAGAGAAGATGGAAAAAATTGGTGCTCAGGTGATTGTGGCTGACTGAGTTGTGTTTTAGTCTTCTTTTGTCCGTTTCAATATCATTCTGATTGAAATAACGAAAGGACGAAAAGAATCATCCTTAACCTCATGCCCGTTCCATGTCATTTTGAGGCAACAGCAATGGCTTTGCCATTGAATATTAAAATAATGACATTCTGGATGTCAATAGTAGCGCCATTATTGGGCAGAGAATTTTTACCATATTGCAGTGGATTTTTTCTTCCTTTAATTGGTCAGAAAGATACTGTAGCTTTATTGTGATTTTGAGCAGAGAAGAGCAGAGGAATGCTTGTATACAAATTTGCTTTTTTCTTTTGAACCACATGTTTAATTTTTCTATATTATAATTTTATTGTTCGTAGAAAAACAAAAAAAAATAGGAGTGCGTATGTTCAAAAACCACCCCAAAGGATTGATGACGCTCTTTTTTACAGAAATGTGGGAGCGCTTCGGCTTTTATACCATGTTAGCCGTTTTTACTCTGTACATGGACGAAGTCTTTGGCTGGTCAGATGCCTACAAAGGACAGGTCTATGGAATTTATCTGGCATTTGTTTATTTTACACCGATTGCTGGCGGTTGGATTGCGGATAAATTCCTGGGTTACCGAAACACGATAAAAATAGGCGCCCTGGTTTTAGGATTAGGCTATCTGTTATTGGCTTTTTCCAATCCCAGCCGAATCTGGCTGTTTTTTTTGGCATTAGCCGTGATCATCATTGGCAATGGGCTATTTAAAGCCAATATCTCTGTGCTGGTTGGAAACTTGTATCCACTAGGCAGTCCTTACAAAGATGCGGGCTACAATATTTTCTACATGGGTATCAATTTAGGTGCCTTTCTAGCGCCATTAGCAGCTACCGCATTACATAAATATTTTGGAACCTATCAAAGCGCTTTTGCTGCCGCAGCCTTGGGAATGTTGTTTTCTTTTATTGTTTTCGAAATCTGGAAATCTAATTACATGCATGCCGATCATGCATCGGCAGCCAGTAAAGCCGATGCCAGTACACGCGAAGAAAAATTGGATCCGGCCATCGAAAAGGAACGCATTTTTGCCTTGCTAACGATTTTCGCAATTGTCATATTTTTCTGGATGTCTTTTCATCAAAACGGCTTTGCCTTAACCTTGTTTGCCCAACGATCCATTATTAAGCACGAATGGTTAAAACCGGAAACGTATGCTACCTTTAATCCTCTCTTCATTTTAATTTTGACTCCTTTTATTGTTACCTTCTGGGGATGGTTAAATAAAAAAGGTAAGGAACCTTCAACACCTGCTAAAATAGGTTGGGGTATGTTTATCTCAGCTTTGGCTATGGTCATCATGATCATTGCCTCGGCCATGGGGGGAGATGCTGACGCCAACAATATGTCGCCTTTCTGGCTAATTTCTACTTATTTTGTGATCACCATTGGTGAACTTTGCCTTAGCCCAATGGGATTGTCTTTCGTTTCAAAAGTGGCTCCGCAACGTATGCGTGGTTTAATGATGGGCGGCTGGTTTGGCGCTACGGCCATTGGTAATTACCTGTCCGGTTTTATTGGCGGTTTTTACAATACTTTAACCCATACGCAATTTTTTACTATCTTAACCGTTCTGTTGTTACTTTCGGCTCTAATGGTCAGATTATTTTTACGAAAATTAGAATACGCCACGCGTGGCACCTGATAGGTGATCAAAAAGATTAAAATAAAAAAATAAAGGGCTGTGATTGCAGCCCTTTATTCTTTAGAAAACTTTTAAAAAATCATTAAAAATGTCATTCCCGCGCAGATGGGATTCTCTAAGTTATTGTAAATATTAGAATTCGTATAAAGTGCGTAATGACAGGTTTGGGGAATCCCCGATTTTTTCAATGGTTTCTTTTATTCAATTCATCGACCGCTTCTTTTACCGTACTTCTGACCGTGAAAACCTGGTTCATCTGAGAAATGGATAAAATACTGTTAATTTTAGGCGAAATTTCAGCCAAAATCAATTGTCCGCTTGCTTCTTTAACCGCTTTTAAACATTTGATGAGCGCACCAAGTCCTAAGCTATTTAGCCAGCGTACATTTTTCATATCGACCACAAATAGCTTAAGCCCCTCATTTATTAATTCTTTAACTTTTGTTTCAAGTTGTTCGGTTTCCGGAGGGCCCATTAATTTGCCCTGTAATTTTAATATGGCTACTTTTAATTTAATTGTCTCCTTAATTTTCATTGTTTTTCCTCCCTTTAGCAAAACGCTCACTGAGCAATATCAATAGCTTTTCATGGATTTTGTCTATTTGAGTATAATGCCCCTTAAAATGATTGGCAATAAACGAAAAAATGATCCAATGGCCGTTTTGATCTTTTAAATAACCGGAATGACTCCGAATCCCTTCAATCAATCCTGATTTAATCCGGGCATTTCGGGCCAGGGGCGTGCCAAGTCCCCATTTTTTAAAATAACCGACATCATTAGGATCGCCTGCCAGGGAAATGGAATTGAGATAGTCTTCAAAACAGGTCTCGTTTCTCATGGCATTTAAAAATTCCACCATTGCGCGTGGTGTAATGGCATTGGTGGGCGCCAGCCCGCTACCATCCGAAAGGTGCAATCCATTTGTGTTTACGCCCATCTCTTTTAAAGTTTGTTCAATAATTTCCAATCCCTGGCTGGTGTTGCCCTTACCATTTCTTACAACCGAAAGCGTTTTAACCAGTAATTCGCAATACAAATTAATGCTGCGTTTATTAGTCTGTTCAATAATGTCTTTCAACGGTGGCGAAATACTTTCTGTCAATAAAATTTGATTGTCAGACGGAACTGGAGAGGTGGTTGTAACAGCTTTGCCTTTGACCGTAATCCCATTATTCATCAGGATTGTTAAAAAGCGCTGAACAGCAAACAATGCGGGATCAGGAATGGAACCTTTGATTTTGAATGAATCGACTCCGGCGGGAATGGTGCCGAAAACACTGGCTTTAAACTGGCCCGGAGCACAAAAGATGTAAGCATTGTCACCGCTTCCTTTAGCACCAGTAAGGACATGATTTTCAAAAATCAGTCCGGGGATGACAGGGCGAGTGCCCAGAATTTGAGTAGGCTCTGCTTCCTTTATTCCGGGCCTAAAAATCAGGTAATAAAGATTATCGTGGATGGTTAATGCGGGCGAAGAAGCGCCATAATAATTACCCAAATCAACCCACATCCAATCGTCAGGGACCGGTTTAGGTTCAAACAAAGAAAGATCAGCGATAATATTGCCAGTGATAGTGCGAATCCCCTTTTGTTTAATGTCCTGTAGCCAGCTTAGCATTAACGAATCAAGCGGTAAACTTCCTTTTACAATATTTGATCCCAGAGTTGGATCACCGTTACCTTTAATAATGAGATTTCCGTTCAACATACCATCCCTGGTAATCTTTCCATCGGCAAGAATTTGAGTTTTGAAACGAAAGTCAGCGCCGAGTAACTTGAGCGCCACTCCTGTGGTGATTAATTTTTGACAGGAAGCCGGCGCCAGGGCAAACTTACTTTGGTGATCAATGATGATCTGTCCATTGTCAGCATCAATGGCCAGTAAAGCCCACTGGCTGTTTTCTAATGCTTTTGAATTCTTATATTGCTGAATTAATCGCTTAAAATCCGCGCTTTTAACTTGAGAAAAGGATGCAAAAATAGTGAAAAGAACAATTACCGTAAGCCATTTAGTCAAACCCATGAGACAGCTCCACGTTAAGATTTGGTCAATAAACAATGACTGAAAAAAATCCGATTTCCTGTGTTTTAAAATGATTTAACAATACAGATAAATTTCCCAAATATGAATCGATCAGTTGAATATTACCGTTGTAATTAATATTAAGAAAGGTTAATGGGGATTGCAAATTTGGCTACTTTAAATAGATGAGCGATTGTATCTGGAATTGCTGATCAACCTGCAGGCGGGCGAAATAGATACCCGCCGGCAAGTTTTTCGGTCGCCAGTAAAAACGATGTTGTCCGGCATATTGGAAACCAGTTAATAGTGTGTCAATTTTTTCCCCGAGAATATTGAAGATTTCTAATTTTACCTTGCTATTGCGTAAAAGTACGAATTCTAATACAGTATCAGGATTAAAGGGATTGGGATAGCAATTAAAAATGCGTAAATTTTCCGGTTGCCTGGGCGGTGTAACATCAATAGAAGTTGTCTCCTGAAATTCAAATGCCCCAAGATCGACGCGACCGCCAGGAAAATCGGAACCACTCTCCGGATCTCCAGCGTCAATCGCCGGACTTCCTTCGCGGAGATGGTAATCGTAGTTCGCTTCATCAAGAAACAGGGGATCATCTCCCGTAACCTGATGGGGACTGGAAATAGTCTCCTGGCATTGAAACCAGCCATTGTAATCAATTACCATATTGCCGTTAAAATCAGAAGTGGATCCTTTAAATTTGTTGGTTTTGTAGAACAAGTTATTTTTCATGGTCATATTATTGGTTCCACCGCTAGCAATCCAGAATAAAGGGCCTGGTGTATTGGCAATCGTGTTGTTGATAACATAAACATTATTGACGCCATCAAATTGAATTCCGTAACCGTATTTGGAAGTTTCACCCCCATCGGCGTGCAAATCGTGAATGACATTGCGTTCAATGCGAATGGTGTCCACATTGCCACCGGAGACTCGAATGCCGCCGTTGCTTTCAAAAATATCATTGCCAAAAACTAAAATATCGTCAGAGTCTTTATTGATTTTTAGAGCAACGCCATCGCTGTCTTCAGAATCGTGGAAACCATGCATTTTGTTGTTAATTATTCTCAGATTTCGCGCTGCTTTCACATCAATGGCATTTTCTGAATGAGATCCCAGCGTGGTGTACAAATCGTTACCTTCGATTAATGTCCCGTAATTTTGCATTGTTTTGTAAAGTTGAATGCAATCGCCCTTGCAATCGAAGATGACGTTGTTTCGGATTACATTATCCAGGCCACGATCCAGAATAATTCCATGGGCGTCATATTGATCGGATCGGACAAAATTATGGATTTTACATTGCTCGATCAAAGTACTACTGGCACCGCTGATGTCAAAGCCATCTTTTTGTCCATTGGTGATTTCACAGTTTCGAAAGGTAACAAAATCACCTTTTAATTTAATGGCATCATAGTTTTTCCCATCCATGTCAAAAATTAACTTTTCGAACGTCCAGTGTG
>JAGHBR010000477.1 GCA_021160885.1 Caldisericaceae bacterium | reverse complement strand
GGCCCTGATCCTGACCAACCAGAGCAACCAATCCGCCCGGGCCAGCAGCTACACGGCCACCAAAAGGATCAAAGTAAACAGGGAATCTCATGGACTGGAATCCAGGTGTATTCTTGTCACCAAAGAAAACAGGTTCGTTAAAACTGATACCGCCGTCATCAGAATTGAGATAGGTCCAGCCCTGTCCCCAACCGTCATAGGCGATCCAGTGAATCACACCAGCATCATCAACGATGAAGCGTGAAGTTAACAATTCAGCCGGATTGCTGTGACCCAAATCGGCGCTGAAGAAATTGAGTGAATCAAACTGAGCAGAACCTGGAGCCGTTTCTTTGTACAAGAAACAGCCGAGGCCCCACCAACCGTAATACCCCCAGGCAATAACAGGGTCGGTTACGTAAATTAACAAAGCGCCATCGGCGCCCATGCCGATATTACCATTACCAGCGCTGCCGCGCAGATCGGTTTTAATACCGTCGGTCACGTTCTGGTAACGGGCCATAATGGCTTCTGCAGAATCAGGGTGTTGATCGCTCCAGTTGTAGGTGATGTGAACTTTTTTAGTAGCGGGGTCAACATAGATGAATTGATTGAGGTTGTCGTATTAGTGCATCCATTCGGCAGTGGTTTCGTCAACTTTTGTTCCCAGGGGCTGGGAAAAAGAAAAAGCGACGAGTAAGGTTAAAATAAACAGAATTGAAGCAAATTTGCTCATACTGTCTTCCCATAATTAATGGACTTGTGGTTAATAAAAAACAATTAAAAAATAGATAATACCTTGTGTTTAACACCTCCTTTCTTTTTTGTTAAATAAAACATTTTACAATAGTTCATTTTCACTAAAAACTTTCTCTAAAATATTAAGAAAGTATTTAATTGTCAAGCGTTTCTTCATTCCATGAAAACTTCGATTTGCAAAGAGGTTTTTCCTTTAATTTCCGCGATAAGATTTCCTTCAATAAGCTGGTTGTCAATTTTAACACTTTTTACTCCTCTTTGCAAGCCGCGGGGGTTGTTTATTTTAATAAAATATTCTACCCCTCTGAATTTTCTACGCACTTCCACTTCGCGCCATTCGGCCGGAATTACGGGATCTATTAGTAAACCATCATAAGTTGGACGGACACCTAAAAAATAATCGTAAATTACACGATACATCCAGGCGGCGGTACCCGTTTGCCAGGAATGGCTGGCCGTGGGATGTTCATCACTGGTTATATATTGAGGATATACATAAGGCTCTGTTTTGTACAAAGAAGAAGGGATTTTCGACGGCAAAAGTTTTTTGTAATAATAGTAAGCTTGATTTCCATTACCCAATAAACATTCAGCCTGAATTAACCAGGTCGTTGGATGACAAAATACAGCAGCATTTTCTTTTTTTCCGGCTACACAACGTGTAATCAACCCTATCTTGGGATTAATTTGACGAAAGGCTGGAGCACAAATTTTGGGCCCTTGATCGGAATCTAATTCACTTTTAACACTTGCCAGAGCTTTTTTTAAGCGCTGTTGGTCAGGTAATTGAGCTAATACAGCCCAGGTTTGAGTATTTAGGAAAATTTTACCTGATTCACAAGATTTAGAACCAATTTTGTTTCTATTATCACCAAACGCCCGTAAATACCACTCTCCATCCCAACAATATTTATCTACATTTTGCGTCAACAAATCAATTAACTTTTCCGTCCTGGTTATCTCTTCATTTTTGTTTAAATATTTTAGCAATTCATTGAGCTCTTTCAGAAAGGTGATGTAAAACATTGCGCCCCAAACGCTTTCGCCACCCTCTTTTCCGCCAATGTAATCGATTGTATCGTTCCAGTCGCCAGGCCCAAATAAAGGTAAACCATGCTTTCCCAGATTGTTTTCAATAAATTGTATTACAGCCAATAAATGATCATAAATAGTAAAAGCATCCTGTGTGTCAACAAATTTTTCTTTATGATTTAAGATATCAAAATCGCTTGTTTCTTTGATGTAGTTGGTTACTGCAAGAATAAACCAAACCGGATCGTCACAATGTTCGGTAGTTTCGCCTTGTCCATCGCCGTAAAAATGATGATAAACCTGGCCATCTTTAAACATTTGCCTGGCCAAAAGTTTAATTCTTTCTTTGGCTTTTTCAGGATGTGCAATAGTGATAGCAATTGTGTCCTGAGCCGTATCCCTAAATCCGTAGCCACGGGCAATTCCCCAATAATAAAAGCTGGCCACCCGCCCCACATCAAAAGCAACCTTTGCCTGGTAAGGAGTCCAGTAATTCATGAAAGTATTAAACTCCTGATCCGGAGATTTAACCTGAGTATGGCTGAAAAAATGTTGCCAGTATTGGGAGACTTCCTTTAAAGCATGTTTAATCTGCTCTGGATTATTATATTTTTGGAGAATGGTCTCTTTTTGTTGTTCAAACTTTGTTTTAGGCAGCACACCGAGTAAAAAATGGAAATTCTCCGTATGACCGGGATCGAGTTCCAATTCAAAGTACAATGCACCCACAATATTTCCGAAATCTCTGTCCTGGCAACTAAACTGCCCACTTTCCAGAGCAGCCGGTTTGGATTCATTAGAATAAAAACAGATAAAGTTTTCGCGCACAGTTTCATATTTGCTAATGGGTTTTGATGCCGTAAAAAAAGCCCATTGATCCCATTCTTTATTTTCCTGATATTGTGTGGAACTGTTTTCGGTGACCCAATAGGTCTTGGTTGCAAAAAGCGTATTTAATTGTTCATCGAAATAAGCTCGATTAAAATGTTGGTCGTCGCATTGATTGATCAGATCAATTAAAGCGTGTCCCAAAGCAAACTCGACATAACCAACAACTGCCAGGCGCCTTTTCTTGGAAGAAAGATTTTTTAAATTTACGTCCCAAACTTCAAGTGTGTCTTCAGTGGGAACAAAATAGGTTACTTCTCCCTCAATGTCGTTAACCTTGCTTTGCGCACGCGTGTAGCCAAATCCGTGGATTACACGATACCCCTGGCGATGTTTACCAACCGGTTGTCAGGTCAAACTCCAATATTCCCCTGTATCTAAATCTTTAATGTAAATATATTTACCAGGTCTGTCCGGCGGCACATCATTGATTCTGTAGCGGGTAATTCTACCATAAAGAGGACTTTTTAAATAAGAAAAGCCGCCGCCATTATTAGAAATGAGTGCAAAATATTTTCCATTTTGTAGATAATTAATCCAGGGTGAAGGCGTTTCAACATTTTCAATGATGAATTCTTTTCCGTCTTCGCTGAAATGACCAAAATCCATCTAAATGTGTCTCCATTTTCGCTATCAAAAGTATTCGTCTACAATATATTTATTTATTTGTTTGTTTTCAAGAAAAATATTCTAATTGATTATTTTTTTATTCAAAATTTTCAGCGCTGGAAATACTTTTCTGGTTATTGCAATTAAACGTTTACACTTTTTGATTAGAGATCAGACATCTACAGAGGAACAATTTCACTCTTTTTGATCAGCACAACCTTAAAAAATTCATTTAAAATCAATGAAGCAGCTCCCATGGCAACTGAATACCGCCCATGAATGCTGGTAGTCACCTCTAAATTGGAGTGAACCAGATTTAGAGTAATCATTTCTATTTCTTTATTTACAGGCTCAATAACCATTTCTTCCAGTTCAGAAACATCGCCGGCAATGACCAGTTTTTCCGGATTAATCAAACCAATAGCAGGGGCAATATTTTGTCCAATATGGTGTCCTAAGATATTAATACACATTCGTGCCACGGAATCGCCTTTTTTGGCAGCATCAATTACAGTGTAAACATCCAATTGATGAAGCTTATCGGCGTATTCTTTTAAAATCTTACCTTCAGGCAATCGGTTTCTCAGTGTATTTATTACTGTAGTTAGATTAGGCAAATGTACGTTCAATTCACCGGCACAATAATTTGCGCCATGGTAAAGTTCACCATTCAGAACCAGGCCAATGCCCATACCACCCACATTACAATCCCATTCAACAAGGACAATAATGAAGTTTTTAGCATCCCGAGCTGAACCGACCCATTTAGCTCCAATAGCAGCCGCATTGGCATTATTTTCTATTACAAGTGGATAGGGGAATTTTTTTTCTAATAAAGAACGGAACGGAATATTCAATTGCTGTGTAATATCCGTTTCCATAACAATACCATTTTTAGCATCCACAACGCCGGCAACAGCCACGCCAATACCAAGAACATCTTTCGTATTAATTTTTGCTTTAGACAAACTCTGGTTAATGGTTTGTTCAATCTGTTTGATGATTTCTTTTACATCACCGTTTTTTTGCGTCTTAAAAACATTTTTGTAGATGCTTTCACCATTCAATTTTAATATTGCGGTTGTGATTTCTCCCAATTCAACATCCACACCTACCACATAAGCTGCATCTTGATTTAACCCCCATAGATAAGGGCGTTTTCCTCCTTTTTCAGTTGATTCTCCCTTACCCAGATTGACAATTAAATTCTTGGCTTTTAATTCTTTTAAAATGTTTGAAATGGTCGAAGGTCGCATGCCCGTAATTTTGGCTAGTTCAGCTCCCGAAATGACCTTATTTTCCCTGATCAGATCCAGAACGAGCCGGGCATTAATATCCTTGATTAGTCTTATGTCACCTGTTTGCATAAATACCTCTACTTCATGTCTTTCCATTCATAAAAATAAGCGCAGGAATATTTTTTATTTTCCTTGCCATCAAATACAGCAAAATCG
>JAGHBR010000437.1 GCA_021160885.1 Caldisericaceae bacterium | reverse complement strand
TGAATGATCGGCGCCCAGCTCCAGGGATATGCACCTATGGCAATCCAGCCTTCCAATGTAATAGCTGATGAAACTTTGGGCGCTTTTGCGCCTGGAAAATTAATTACTGAAGTATATCCATCAAATTGCAATGCCGTACCAGAGACACCTTTTCTCCACAGGCTTTTGTGCCCCTCAATTGTACTTTCTATTTTGCTCACGCTCTCTTCTGTAACATCTCCCCGCGCTTCATCGAATTTCCACCAGGCTACCGGATCAGTAACAACTTCGGTCTTTACAGGAGCCCCTTTAACTGGTGCCGCCTTTTTTGAATGACGGGGCTTAATCAGTTCTACTTCTTTAATGCCATTTAGAGTTAGTAAAAATTTTTGCGTTGTCCTATTTAACGGATCACGCCAGTCATCAATCTTCTTTGTCCCCTTGCGGACAATTCTGGTCACTTCACCTGTAGGTGTAATGGTGAAATATTCATCAACAAATTTTACTGCGCTCACGCCTTTATGTGGATTTTTCCCGGAAAATTCAGGCAAATATCTCCAATGAATGACTACTTTTTCTGGCGTGCTTTCAATTATTTTTACATGCGAATAGGTATTTACCTTATCGGGCATCCGGTCGTTTCCATCTCCTTTCCGAGGAATAATTTCTTTTACAAACCATTTACCGTTTGCTGTTTGCCAGTAAGGCAGATAACTTGAACCACGCCAGAAAACAAATTTACCATTTTCTTTGCCAAGGTCTACGATAATATCCGCATAATCCCCGACACGAGCATATTTTTCGAATCCTTCTCCTGAATTTATTCGAGTGTAATAAGCGCCAAATTCTTCTAAATTGGGCTGGAGCACGCCTTGCATCTTGTTGGTACCACAAGAAATAATTATCAGTAAAATTAATAAAAGGGATAAAAACTTAAATCGATTCATAGCTCCTCCCTTTGAAGGTTTAACAACGATTTTTATTTAACCAAAAATGTTTTCGGAATTTTTTAATCAAAGTTAGAGACTACTGTTGTAGTTTATCTCGACCTGTTGTAACGTGAATGACAATTTGAAAGATTTTTCAAAGGTTACTTAACCAAATATAGTCAATAAAAAGTCCTTTGATTTTATTAAAGTAATATTCTATCCGGTGGTCAGACGAATCTCCCTTTCATCTCGCAGAGCCCTGTGGAGAGGACTCTGCGTGAAAAGGGAAATTGCAGAAGATACGGTTCCTGAGCCTGCGGAAGGAAGAAAAAGTAAAGTTGCTTTAAAAAAACCATTTTATCCATTTTACTTCGAAATCAAAGGGCCTAATCTTAAATACTTTCCTAAAAGAAAACTTTAATCTTACAAATCGATAAAACTTTCTTTAGGTTGAATTTATTCATTTAGAAATTTCAAACTGAATTGGCTTAGTTGTTCTCTTCTTCACCCAAACAACTAAAGTATAAGTTCCATCAGTGTCTCTAATAATTCCCTGACGGAATTCTGCTCCGGATGGTTGCTCAACATTATCAATCTTTAAGCTGCCTTTCTCTTTACTATTCCAATGCTTAATAACAAAACATGGATTAAAAATTGGGCTAGATTTAGAACCATTTAGAGTAAAGCTTATCTTTTTAGCCGTAGCTTCCATCACATAAGCACGTTGTGCAGGGTCATAACGGCAATCTGAACATCCGGAGCTTGATTTAACCTGGGCAGCATTTAACCAGGAACGAGCCAGCATGACAAGTTCGTCCTTATCGGCATTAGACATTCCTTCCATCATAATCTTTTCCTGATAGGGTCTGAGGCCAAAATCTTCGGCATAAGTAGGTAAAAATACATGCGTCAGAGAACTATGAGCAGTTCTGTCCGGGAAACTAGCGTAACGGCCGTCAGAGGGCATCTGAGCAACAGGCCAGTGATTCCAGGTAGGAAAGACAGCATAAGAAGTCAATTCTCCACCGTAGACATTTGATCCAATAAATTTTCCAATGGTTACTGGATCATATTCTCCGGTATAATTTATATATTGAATGCGCTTATCCTTTGGTTTTTCAACATCTGGTGGTGGGCCCTGAATCCAGTCATATTTTACAACCTGGCCCTTAAGATTAATCATTTGTAAAGTATTTTTCTTTTCAATTATTTGTTCCGGATGTTGATCAGGACCAAATATTGCCATGGATTCCTGCCATTCATGATTTCTTTCCCCATTTGTCCACAGGTGCATTTTTTTCACTGCCCAACCATCGGGATAAATGTAAAAATACCAGTCTGACCAGTCTCCCCAGCCAGTATCTTCATTGTAATTAGCGATAACATGCAACACATCTACCAGCGGATATCTCCAATGAATCACCACACGCGCGTCAGTGTTCTCAATAATCCTGGCGTGATTAGTATATCCCTCCTTATCGGACATAGGTTCCTGGCAGCCTTTGCCGCCGGATTTATTCCAGGTTTCATTAAATTCATTGCTGTACCACTGACCTTTCTCGTTTACGATCATGGGGATATAACCGGTACCCCGCCAGAAAATAAACTTAGTGGGCAATTCATCAAATTCAACAACTATATCAGGATGCTCGCTGACGCGCCATAAATTATCCCAGATATCATAAAATTTTAAATGGGTGTAATAGGCTCCAAATTTTCCTCTTGATTCACCTTCGGGAAGAATTCTTTTATCCATTTGCGGATTCTTTAAATCGGCCAGAGATGGTTTGAAATTTTCGAATGACTGTTTAATTTGATTTGCAGTTAAAGCCTTATCATAAATACGAATTTCATCTAATAGCCCATCGATCGAGAAAGTGTCTACAAATGTATTCATACGTACCGGATCTACCGGACGTCTGGGTTTTCCCTGTCCAATTTTAATATCTTTCAGAGACATGACTATATTCTTATGAGCTACCTTTTTTTCACCAGCAGGTTGGCCATTAACATAAATGATCATTTTTCCTGCATCTTTGTCATACGTCCCAGCTATATGATACCATTGTCGCCTTTCGAGATGAACATTAGAAGTCAGTTCCTCCCAACTATCCCCGACTTTCAACTTAAAACAGGGGTAGCCATGTCCATCAATACCTAAAAAATAACCAGTATCATTTTCTTTTTTCAAAACAATTTTGAAATCTGCCTTTGCCGGATCATCTTCTCCTTCTTCTCCAATTAAAAGAGCCCTATGGCCAACAACGCGTTCAATTTCTTCAGGAACATCGTCACATTGTTGAATGATCGGCGCCCAGCTCCAGGGATATGCACCTATGGCAATCCAGCCTTCCAATGTAATAGCTGATGAAACTTTGGGCGCTTTTGCGCCTGGAAAATTAATTACTGAAGTATATCCATCAAATT
>JAGHBR010000264.1 GCA_021160885.1 Caldisericaceae bacterium | reverse complement strand
GTGCTAACACACACTTAAGCTCTATTTTGAACCAATATATGAATTAGGCGAAGCACTCAAATTAATTAATTCAACATTCAAAACTCAAAATTCAACATTGATTAGAGCCTACCTTTGTGCTGCAATTCTGAGTTGCTACTCAATTGGCTAAATGCCTTATTCATACCGCAAAGCGTCAATTGGATTGAGATCAGCGGCTTTACGTGCCGGGAAAAAGCCAAATAAAATGCCCACTAGCGCGCTCACGCCCACCGATAGTAAAACCGACCACCAGCTGACATAGGTGTTCCAATCCGAAAGAAAGGTAACAGCGTAACTCAACAGGTAGCCGACCAGAATGCCTGCCATCCCGCCGATTAAACTCAAAAGTGCCGCTTCCAGCAAAAACTGGCCTAAAATGTCTTTGCGTGTGGCGCCTAAAGAACGCCGGATGCCGATTTCCCGTGTTCGTTCCAGAACCGAAGCCAGCATGATATTCATGATTCCAATGCCTCCAACCAGCAGGGAAATTCCGGCGATAGCGCCCATTACAATATTGAACAGCCTTTGTGTTTCGGCGCTCTGGCGCAACAAAAGCTCCGGTACAATCATCTTAAAATCCTTTTCATCTTGATGCCTTCGCTGCAGAACCGATTCCGCAAACTGAGCCGTGGCCACAATCTTGCTTTCATCCGGCACATGAATCACCATTTGCTGCAAACGACTGTCTTTGTAAGGTCGGTCAAAACGCACATAAACCGTTTGCAGGGGCGCATAAATTTTATTATTGTAATCCACTTCGTTTGCGCCCAGTGTGCTAATTGGATGGTAATCCAGCACGCCCACAATCCGAAACCATACCTTGCCAATTTTAATTAACTTCCCAAGTGGATTTTCAGTTAAAAATAAATCACGGGCTACGCCGTTGCCTAACACACAAACCTTCTGGTAATTTTGATCATCCCATTCGTCAAAAAGAGCGCCCTGCGCCATCCGCAAGCCCATCAAATCAAAAAAAGTCGGTGTTGTACCCAACAATTCCACGCTTTTTGAACGGGTTTTGTAATACACTTCCAGTTCATATTGTAAAATAGGAGCTACAGCATCAATGGTGGGCACAATTTTCTGTAGCGCGTTCAGGTCTGTAAATTTAATGTTTCCTTCTTCGCTTAATTTTCCTTCGTTGTCAATACTTTGCACAATAATATTGTTCAAACCAAGCGCTTTAATCTGAGCCAAGGTTTGTCGTCTTGCGCCTTCGCCGATGGCCAGCATGGCAATAACCGCCGCCACTCCAAAAATGATGCCCAACATGGTCAAAAAAGAACGTAACTTATGCTCTAAAATGCCTTGCAAACCAATACGCAGCAGTTCTTCGTCAATTTTAAAAAAACGCAGAAGAAATTTATTTTCAAGCAGTCCCTTAACCAACCAGTTTTTGAGCTGTAAAGCCACCTTTTTCCCCTTTTAATTTAACCGAAACCTTTGAAAAAACCGGGGATTCTCCAAACCTGTCATTCCGCACTTGATGCGGCATCTAATAATTACAACAACTTAGAGATTCCCGCCTGCGCGGGAATGACATTCTTAATGATTTTTTCAAAGGTTTCTAACCAATTCTAATAATGACACCCCGACTCTTACTCTTTGTTTTTTTCCTGGGTTTGTTAACTGGTTTTTGTCCCGGCGCCCCTTTAGCTTGCAGTCTGATTTGGTCGCCTTCTTTTAAACCAGCCTTCACAACTACAAAATCACCATTACTTTCACCGGTTTCAATCTGACGTGGATCACCGTCTTCGTCTAAAACAATCGATTTCCCACCTTTAATCTGCACCGCGTCCATCGGCACCAGCAGCACGTTTTCAATTTTCTGGATTAAAATTTTGCAGTGGGCAGTCATGCCCGGTTTTAAACGAGGGTCAACCCCATTGATTAAAATTTCAATATCAAAAACATTTTTCTGCGTCTCCTCATCTTCATGGGCCAGGGTAGAAATATCGGTCACTTTTCCTGTAAATACCGTGTCTTTAATTGCATCCAGGCGAATTTCAACCGGCAACTCTTTTTTAAGGCGTGAAATTTCATTTTCATCAATAGTCGCAATGACTTTCATTTTGTTTTGACTGGGAATCTCCAGCAACGGTTGCGAACGCCAGGGAGTATGGCCTACTTTTAACTTGGTCATTCCGCCGCTATCCCAAACTTTCTTGTAAACCACCATGCCATCGGCAGGCGACAATATAGTCATTTTTTGCAAATCTTCTTTTGCTTCCTTAACCTGCAATTTGGCCTGTTCCACTTCCAATTCCGCCTGACGCAAACGCGCCTTGTGAATTTTTTGCAAAGATTCTTTCTTCTTTAAGAGTTGCTGATAGTTAAGTTCAGCCTTTTTTAAATTCAGTTCGATTTCGCGCCGCTTATTTTCTGCTTCGTAAATAGCATTTTGAGCCCGCAGCCTTGCTTGCTCAAGCGAATAGGCTTCCATTTTAATATTGTTTTCTAACTCAGCCATTTCATTTTGAATATCCGCCCGTGTGCTGGCCAAATTGGCCAGCGCGGTTTCCAATTTGTTTTGCGCCTCCTGCAAACGCCGGTTCTGCTCCGAAGTGTCAAACTGAATCAGAAAATCTCCCTTTTTTACCACCGTTCCTTCAGGGATTAATTTCACTATGCGGATATTCCCCCATACATTGGCCGGCGCTTTTACTACAAATGATTCCACCGCCTGCAACTCGCCTTCAACTGGAATGGTAATTTCAAGATTATCTTTTTTTACCGTGTAAAGCAAATGTTCTTCCTTACCTGGCAACAGATAAGAAGTCAAAATCAAAATCAGAACAATACCAAGACCAATCCAGAATTTTTTTTGTTTAAGGAATGTTCTTCTCATCGTCCACTTTTTTCCTACATTTTGGATTTTAAAATCATGCCCTGTTTTAAAGCTCCTTGCACAAAGGCAAAACCATCTAACTGAGCTAATAATTTTACCGGGATTTTACCAACCTTTTCGGATTCAACCCACGTTTTACCTTCTCTCTGAAACAAGCACCACCTGGGAATCCGGAAGGCATTGGCTAAAGTATCCAGCACAATGCCAGCTCTGACAGAAAGGCCGGGTTTTAAGCGGAAGTTAGCTTTGGCCTGTAAAAAGACATCAACGCTGTACACCTTAACCGTACCATCATCGTTCTGACGATTGGCAACGCGCTCAATGTGCTTAATAAAACCGCTAAAAACCGTGTCCGGATAGGCATCAACTGTTAAAACAACTTTTTGTCCTTTTTTGATCAGCTGGCGATCTACTTCGTTCAATTGTACAACCGCTTTCATTCGTTCCAGATTTGCAATCTTAAGCACAATTTGACCGGGGAAGACATTTTCACCTTCCTTAATTTTAATGCGTCGTCCACCTGAGCGGAAGTAAGGGTAAATTACAATACCCGCATGATCAGAGATGAGCTTCATTTCCTGTTTAATCAATAAGACACGATTGAGTTCGATTTGGGCTTGCTCTATTTTTATGCGTTGTAATCGTTCTCTGGTATTATTAATTATTTTTTGCGCCTGCAAATTTTTGTAGGAACGCTGAAGTTGCAATTTTGTTTTTTGTAACTCCAAAGCAAACTGTTCCTGCGTACTCTTTGACTCAAAACGGGCATTAGCCAGCCGTGTGCTATCAATTTTAAATTGCATTTTTAACTGCTCAATCGTGCGTATTTTATTTTCCAGATCCAGTGCATTTTGTTCAAGCGTTTGCGCCAGGCCCTGTTTTTCTTTTTGCAAATTTTTTTGAGCCTGCAATAACCTTTCAATTAAAGGTTGCATGTCAAACCAGACCACCGTATCGCCAGGCTGCGCAAAACTGCCCTCTGGCGCTAATTTTACGATGCGATATTCCATATTCCAGCGACGCGGAGCCTTAATATTGAACGTTTCAATAGATTCCAGCACACCTGTTTCGTAAAAGATGAGCAATGAATCTCGCTGAACTGTATTGACATGCGAAACATTTGCTTTTTTTACAGGCTGGCAATAAGTGAAAAAAACACCAACTTGCATTAATATTAACAATGTTTTATAATATTTTCGGATGTAGACTATTGGCCAATTCATTCTTAACCTGGAATTTAAAAAATGCATTTTTTGTTATAAAAATTCTAAAAAGCCAAAGCAAAAGGATTGAACCATGC
>JAGHBR010000223.1 GCA_021160885.1 Caldisericaceae bacterium | reverse complement strand
TTACTTACAAACAAACCAGTCCGGAACTTCAGGCTTTTTACGAACAGATCAAAGATTGTCAAAAATGTGATTTGCACAAAACGCGTAAAAACTTTGTTTTTGGTTATGGTAATGCCCATGCCGAAGTAATGTTTGTTGGCGAAGCTCCGGGAAGAGATGAAGATGAACAGGGCCTGCCATTTGTTGGCGTTTCAGGGAAGTTGCTGGACAAAATTTTTGCCGCCATCGACTTAAAAAGAGAAGACGTTTACATTGCCAATGTCATTAAATGTCGACCTCCCAATAACCGCAATCCTAAACCAGAAGAGATTGCTCAATGTGAGCCGTATTTAATACAACAAATCGACCTGATTAAACCAAAGTTAATTGTAGCTTTGGGGCTGTTTGCGGCAAATACACTTTTAAAAGCGCAGCGCTCTTTAAGCGAACTGCGAAAAAAAGAACATAGCTACCAGGGCATTCCGCTCATCGTTACTTACCATCCCTCCGCTTTGTTACGCAAGCCTATTTTAAAAGCTGAGTCATGGAAAGATTTTAAGAAGATTAGAGCGTTCTTAAACGAAATTGAACGTTAAGACTCCTGAATAATTGGTCGTTTTAAAAATTTTATTGATACTACAATTCAGAGAGTCGTGTTACAATTTGTACGACCGCTCTCTGAGCGGTCGTAAGCATAACGAAATCAAATAAGTCCGGCTTGTGTGGGATTAACGACTCAGAAAGTCGTGTTACAATTTGTTCGACCGCTTTCTAAGCGGTCGCCAGAGTAACGAACTCAAAATAAGTCCGGCTGGTGTGGGATTGACGACTCGGAGAGTCATGTTACTACTGTAGCCCCGCTCCTCGAGCGGGTGCGAGCGCAAGCGAGCTGAATTAAAGCCTTTAACAATCCTTAACTCCGCAAAGAGTCGTATTACAAACCGTGTACCACCTAAATCAGCCTCAACCAAAGTGAGATAATTTTAATGTGGAAATAAGAAGCCCTTCCACAGCAAGATGTGCTTGTTTGGTGAAAAATCTTTTTTTGAGGAAAGTACAAGATCCCCCCTTCTTTTCCCCCCTTATTAAGGGGGGAATTAAAAGGGGGATAAAACAACTGAATTTATTCAACATCACCCACCAAAGTCGAAAAAAATGCAGTCACCGCTCTCAGAGCGGCTGCGAGCGTAGCAAGCTAAATTAATTTCCACTTTGCGGGATTAACGACTCAGAGAGCCGTGTTACAATTTGTCCGACCGCTTTCTAAGCGGTCGCCAGAGTAACGAACTCAAAATAAGCCCGGCTGGTGTGGGATTGACGGCTCGGAGAGTCATGTAACAACGTAGCCGCTCTCTGAGCGGGTGCGAGCGCCAGCGAGCTCAATTAAAGCTCACCTGTATGATATAAAAAATCATTAAGTTTTGGTTTTAGTGTTTAGCAAATCAAAATAAAAGTGTAATCTGTTCAAAAAGTGTTAAATTCAATAAAAAATTTCTTGACGTCTTGTGATTTTTTGATTATCCTTTAATCACTCATTTGTCGTAAAAATTAACATTGATTAGGTTTGAGAGGTAAAAGTTGGCACCTAATAGTGAAAGAGAAAAAATGCAAAATCGGGCTGATCAATTGACCGCTTTAGAATCTGTACGTGCCATGCCCCATAATATCGAGGTAGAACAGGCCGTTTTGGGGGCCATGTTTCTGGATCGAGATGCGGTTAACTTAGCAGTTGAAAATTTACTTCCGGAGTATTTTTACAAAAAAAGCCATGAATATGTTTTTCGGGCCATGGTAAAGCTGTTTGAGCAGGACGCTGAAATTGAATTATTGAGTGTGGCCGAAATCCTGAAACAATGGGGCAAGTTGGATGAAATTGGCGGTCATGTTTACCTGGCCGAAATTGTCAACAGCACGCCTACCTCAGCCAATATTCAATATCACATCGAGATTGTTAAAAATAAAGCGCTCACCCGTTTACTGATTAAAACCTGCAATGTCATTATTAACGAAGCTTACTCTGAAGAAAAAGAGATTGATAAATTGCTGGATTTTGCAGAACAAAACGTGTTCGAAATTTCCGAAAAACGGCTTAAGAAGGGGTTTGATCCCATTAAGCCAATTGTAAAGCGAACTTTTGAGCGGATTGATCAACTGTATCATTCGAGCAAGGCGGGAGTTACCGGCGTTCCTTCTGGTTACACCAAGTTGGATCAGTTGACCGCTGGTTTGCAGCCTTCGGACCTGATCATTTTAGCCGGACGTCCCAGTATGGGAAAAACCGCTTTTGCTCTCAATATTGCAAGAAATGCGGCCATTGATCATGGCATTCCGGTGGGCATTTTTAGCCTGGAAATGTCTTCCGATTCGTTGGCCATGCGCCTGTTGTGTACTGAGGCAAAAGTGAACATTATGAGTGTACGTACCGGTAAGTTTTCCAAAGACGAAATGAAACGCTTAACTGACTATGCTTCTAAGTTAATGACTGCTCCCATCTTTATTGATGATACTCCGGCCATGAATGTACTTGAACTTAGAGCCAAGGCCAGGCGTTTAAAAGCTGAACACAATATTCAATTGTTAGTGGTGGACTATTTACAGTTGATGGAAGGCAAAGGAGATAATCGCCAGCAGGAAATTACCCATATTTCGCGCTCTTTAAAAGCCATTGCCAAAGAACTTGATGTGCCGGTTCTGGCGCTTTCACAGCTTTCACGAGCCGTTGAAACAAGGGATAAGACCAAAAAACCGCAATTGTCCGATTTACGTGAATCGGGTTCCATTGAACAGGACGCCGACGTGGTTATGTTTGTTTATCGTCCCGAATATTACGGTATCATGGAATTTGAAGAAACTGGTGAATCAACACACAACATGTGCGAAATCATCATTGGAAAACAGAGGAACGGACCAACCGGTACGGTTCGTTTA
Source organism: Caldisericaceae bacterium (assembly GCA_021160885.1). Taxonomy (GTDB): domain Bacteria; phylum Calditrichota; class Calditrichia; order Calditrichales; family Calditrichaceae; genus Caldithrix. The sequence goes on along the minus strand of JAGHBR010000223.1, from coordinate 5,297 downwards.
ACCTTTTTAAAAGAATATGGAAAATTTGCAGATCCAGACATTTTACACGAGGGTACTTTACCAATTTCTGCATTTTAAATACTTATGAATGAAAAGACTTTATTAGCAAAATTAAGAAAAACCTATGATCCTCAAATTGAGGATTTGATTCGGGATGTCAAGGCCTACGATTCTGATGCCGACGTAGAACAACTGCAGCTTGCCTATAAGGTCGCCCTGGAAGCCCATGCCAGGCAACGGCGCCAGTCGGGCGAGCCGTATTTTGAACATTGCCTGCAGGTAGCCCACATTCTGGTTGATTTACACATGGATTCGCCAACCATAGTTGCGGCTTTATTGCATGATACAGTTGAAGATACCGATATTTCCTTAGATTTTTTATCACAAAATTTTGGCGAGCGTATTGCACGTTTGGTTGATGGCGTTACGAAAATTGGCGGATTGCGTTTCCAGAGCAAAGAGATGCGCCAGGCCGAAACCTTTCGTAAAATGTTGCTCTCCATGGTTGATGACATTCGAGTAATTATTATTAAATTTGCTGACCGCCTGCACAACATGCGCACACTCGATTCTGTGCCGGACGCCAAAAAAGAGCGGATTGCCATTGAAACCAGGGATGTGTACGCCCCATTGGCCCATCGTTTGGGAATTTCGCGTATTAAAACCGAATTGGAAGATCTCTCATTAAAATATCTTGATTCTAAAGCGTACAAAGAGATCAGAAGAAAGGTAAGAGCGACAAAAAAAGAGCGCGAGTATTACATTCAACGCGTTAAGGAACCAATCGAGAAGGAATTAAAGGGGCACAATATTGAAGCACGCATTTTAGGTCGGCCTAAATCGTTTTACAGTATTTACAATAAAATGCGTCAGCGTAACAAACCGTTTGAAGAAATTTACGATCTGTTTGCCATCCGCATTATTGTCAAGCGATTAGAAGAATGCTACTATGTGTTAGGCATTGTCCACAGCCTTTTTATGCCCATTTCTGACCGCTTTAAAGATTACATTGCCACGCCTAAAATAAACGGTTATCAGTCATTGCACACGACCATCATCGGACCGGATGGTAAAATGGTGGAAATACAAATTCGGACTGAAGAAATGCACTTTATGGCGGAAGACGGTGTGGCTGCCCACTGGCGTTACAAACATGGAATTATGGAACGTACGCGCTTTGACGACCGCTTAAATTGGATTAAAGAATTGCTGGATCGGCAAATTTCCAACAATGATCCTGGCGATTTTTTAGAAGATCTGAAAATTGATCTTTTCCAGGATGAGGTCTTTGTCTTTTCACCGCGCGGCGATTTGTTCAAGTTGCCACGTGGCTCGACACCGGTCGATTTTGCTTATGCGGTACACACTAGCGTTGGAAATCATTGCATTGCGGCTAAAATTAATGGTAAAATTGTTCCTCTTAAAACCGAATTGAAAAGCGGCCAGCAGGTAGAAATTATTACTTCGCAAAATCAGAAACCTAATCAAGACTGGTTGTCTTTTGTGAAAACCAGCAAAGCGCGTCATTGTATTCGTAAGGTACTGCGTGAAGAGCAGATGGCTCAAACGCTAAAAATGGGTGAAGAAATCCTGTCTCGCTTTTTGAAAAAATGCAAATTGTCTGAAGATTCAGAAGAAATTAAGGAAGTATTATCAAAAATCGGTTTTCAAAATATTGAAAGTTTAAAAATTGCTATTGGGCGTGGCGAATTTGTAATCGAAACCCTGGAACGAAAACTTTTTCCGGAAAAGCCACAAAAACCGAAAAAAGAGAGTATTTTCGTCAAGTTCTTAAAACGGGCTCGTGGCGATTCGGGTATCAAAGTACATGGCATGGACGATATGTTGATTTCTTTTGCCCGCTGTTGCCAACCGGTGCCCGGAGATCGCATCATTGGTTATTTAACAAGGGGAAGAGGAATTACCATCCACCGTACTGATTGTAAGAACATGCTGGAGCTTTACAAAGAGAAAGAACGCATCATCGAAGTGGAATGGGATACCGAAAGCGAACAAAAATTTCAGGTTCAATTGTCCATCATTGGCGAGGATCGTAAGAACCTTTTAAAAGATATTACCACCTGCATTGCCAAACAGGATATCAATATTTTTAATGCCAGTTTTCATGTGGAAGACATGTACGCCAAGGGTTTATTGGATATTGAAGTACAAAATTTACAGCACCTGACCAAAGTTATTAATTCCATCCGTAAAATCAATGGCGTTTTCTCCGTAGAACGTGTCGAAGATATTTCTCCCTCTGTTGAAGCTGAAGCATAAACCATAGTTGCTTACCTGGTAAAGGGAAGTTTTTCAAAACAATTCAAATACCGCAGCATGGCATTTACGATTCAGAGAGTCGTGCTACAATTTGTTCGACCGCTTTCCAAGCGGTCGAGACTAACAGCGAGGTTAAATGAAGCTTGTTTATATAGGATTAACGACGCAGAGAATCGTGTTACAATGTGTGCGACCGCTTTCTGAGCGGTCGTGAGTACCAGCGAGCTAAAATAAGTCTTTAAATTGTACGGCAGCTTACCGAGCTGTCTCCAGCTCGCCAGCGCCAGTGGTGTGATTACTTTACCCGGAGTTACTTTCGCACCTTTAACAAGGCAATGGCTCCGGCCAGTAAAAAGACCAAATTTCCTAACCAGGCGGCCAATAAAGGATGCAGACTTCCATTATGTCCTAAAACCTGTCCGACTCTGATGATGATAAAATAAGTAAAACTGATCAGCAAACTTAAACCAAAGTTAAGGCCCATGCCGCCCTTCCGTTTACGGGAAGCCAGCGGCGCGCCCAATAGCACCACAATAAAATTAGCCAGAGGCAGGGATATTTTTAAGTATTTTTCGACCACCCATTTACGCGAATCGGCTCCAATAGCCTTTAATTCGTCAATAAATTGAACCAATTCAGAGTAGCTCATCTCTTCCGGCTTTTTCTGTACTAATGCCAGGTCATCGGGAACAACCGGTAGATCAGTCAAAACGGTGTCGGGCTTGCGTATCAAAATCTCTTGTTGATCTTTAAATAAACGTAGGGTAATATTTAACAATTTCCAGGTGGAGTCCTGCCATTGCATACTTTTAGCGTCCAGCCGTTCTACCAGTTCAGACCCGTTAAATTTTTTAATGCTAACCTCGATTGCCCGATTGCTACTGCCATTGTAAAATTTGGCGCTCAGCGTTTGGTCTCTGGAAATTTGTAGAAAGACATTGGAACGCGAACGGGCCTGTGGCCGTGGTTGCTTATCTACCTGATAGCGTTTAATATCATACCGTTTTTGATTGGCCTGGGGTACGGTAATTTCATTAAAAAAGAAGGCCAGAATACTGATCAGTAAGGCTGCCACGAATAGCGGACGCAGAGTTCTGTAAAGGCTAATGCCAGCCGAAAGCTGAGCCGCAATCTCATTGTTGACGGCCATGGCTGAAACCGTGAACAGGGTGCTTAACAAGACGGCCACCGGCAAGGTCAGACTGATGATATAAGGGATGTAATAAAAGTAGTAAAAAAAGATCTGCGAAAACGTAGCGCCACGATCTAAAAAATGAGAGATATTTTCGATTAAATCAACAATGACAAAAATGACAATCCAGGCTACGATGCCAAGGAGCAGATTAATTAAAAATTGTTTTAATACGTAACGATCCAGTGCATTAAGCATGTTTTAACGATTCCTTTTTGTAAAGCGGCTTTTTGCCCCCAAAGCTCGCCGATTGATCTTTAATGTCGAAAATGATCAAGTTTAAGACGTTCAGGCTCAGGGTTCCTCTGTTTCCGAGCTTCCTTTTTCTTTTTTCCAAAATTTTAATTTAGCCAGCCAGTAATCCCAATCAATAAAAGAGGTTTCCTTAACAGTTTTCCATGTCAGGTAAGCACCGGCTGCGCCCACCAGAATATTGGCCCCCCACATGGCCCAGAAAGGCGTGATGATCCTTCGATCTGCCAAGTCTTCGCCGCCAATTAGAAATACCCAGTACAGAAGGAAAAAACCAATGCTCAAACTGATACCAACGCCCATACTCCCCTTACGCGCTCTGATGCCCAAAGGCGCGCCAATTAATACAAAAACAATACTGGCAAAAGGGATAGAAAATTTTTTGTAAATTTCCACCAAATATTTATTGATTGCGCGATGTTGCATATCAATAAATTGCGTGTTGGTCTTGGCCTGATGGTAATAGCGATCCGTCACACGTCTGGATTTATTAATGGCCGCTTTCCAGTTGTTTTCGCTCAGTCGGGCTAAAATTGAATCAGCATTGCCTGCCTTTACGCTGTCGCTGTGTACAATCAGGTCTTCAACATTTTTCATGTTTTGGTTAGTGATTTCTCTAAATCTGTTTAAACGGATTTTAATCTGATTTTTAAAATAGTCTACCTTGCGTTTCATCATGGCAATGGTCATTTCTCGATCGCTGCGGTCGGTGTCTTTACGCTCTTCAAAAACAAACTCTTCGGCTGGAATGTAAACCACCTGTTTTTCGAACATGGAACGTTCATATTCGGTGGTCTTTTGCCGGTCCATTTTATGGAATTCTCCGTGGAATAATGTAAAAATGAGACTTTTTCGTTGCACAGAATAGGTCATGTACCCTTCTTCAGCCGTGATGGTGATGTCTGCTTTGGGATCACTCTGATCAAAAATGGTCACATCCACTAGGCGGTCTGTTTCTGGTTTACCGCGATATTCAGGTCCCAATAAATTGGAAAGATCAAGCCATTCATCGGGCAGCGGTTTTTCGATGCGATTGACGACAATAGTGTACTGGTCAACCGTGTAAAAAATGCTAGGTTCCAACTGCAAAGTCGGTTTTTTCTGGCGAATGGAGCGAAACATCAGTTTAGCCTGATGATTCGATTCCGGTAAAATGCGATCGTTAAAAATAATCATGGCCAGAGTTAAGACCAAGGCTGCGTACAAGGAAGGCCGAATGATGCGGTAAAGACTGATGCCACTGGATTTTAGAATGGTGATTTCGTTGTCAGCCGAAAGTCTGCCAAAAGCCATCAATACAGCCACCAGAGTGGCCATGGGAACCGCCAGAGCAAACATCCAGGCCAGATTAAAGGCGATCAGTTTGAATATGATCCAGGCAGAAAGACCTTTGCCAAAGATTTGGCCGATGTACTTGACCAGGAAATTCATCAGCAGAATGAACATAATGACGGCCAGTGACATCACAAAAGGGCCAATGTGTTCCTTAATAATGTATCTGTACAAAATTTTCATTTTAATTAGTTCACCTGTAAATTTAGATTTTAATTTAAGGAAATTGCTGATTCAAGCC
>JAGHBR010000162.1 GCA_021160885.1 Caldisericaceae bacterium | reverse complement strand
CGCATTTTGCCTTTTAAGGATGAACCGGGAATGTACGGCCTGCTGGTGATGGGATCGCGAATGACGACCGAATCCGCGCCGCCGATGCTCATGCCTAAAGAAGAACCGCCAATGTGTAAACCGGTTTTGGCTAAAATTTGACCGCGAATAAAAATCTTTTTTTCTAAGGTTGCTTTGTTTTCGTTCATGATCCTTTCTCCTCTATTTTGAGTTTTATTTTAAGCGATTAATTACCGCCATGGGCTCGATGATAGGCCAGAATGGCTTCAACAATCCGACAGAAATTCTTAAAATATTCTTCTTGCTTACTTTCTTCGGCATTCATTATAAAATCAAGGCAGGTATCCATCACATTTTTAAACTCCCGGTAACCATTTGAACCCTGTCTGGCCTGACCATAAGCCAAAAGAGGTTTTAACATGTAAAATTTTGTTTTAGTTTTGTTAAAGCCTTTCATTTCAATGGTCTTTAACGTACTGTAAAAATTACGGAATTGCGAAGTAGTCAATCGGCCATTTGTTAAGATCCTGCCAAATTTATCCGCATAATCCACAAAATCTTTACTTGCACCGCCGATTTTGATCCATTCGGTTTTAAATTGTAATTGTTCCATAATGCCTCCTCGTTTTTTTAGCGAGTTAAATAATCAATCCATCGGGTTAAAGCTGGCAACAGTTCAATGAACGGCCGTTCGCCGGCCTGTTCCCGCTGATCGCCAGCCAGCAATTCTTTTAATTGGTCAATGGTGTTCGCCATGCCGGAATGGCGTTCCTTAAAGCGCGTTAAGTCGTACACCATGCGCCACAACCAGCGTTCGTGCCGCACCAGTTGCTTAATGCGCGCCAATGAAAATTCATGCTGCCGATAGGCTAAAGCGCGCTTCTGATACTCTTCCACAATCAACCACAGGTGCCCGACAAGCGCCCGATCATATTTACCGTTTGAACCGTTTCGGGCCATCTGGCTTAGCAGTTTTTCTTTAAGGCTTCCGACAAAATTCCATTCGGGCCAGCTAAGAGTTAATTCAAAGGCGTTAAAGGCATTTTTTTGCTGCCCATTGTGTTCAAACGTTTTAGCCTTTTCTTCTGCTGCGCCGGCATATTCTGCGGATTTGTAAATAGGAAACTTTCCACCGGTGATGGTCAATCCGGCCGACATGGTAAACACCGGATTATGACAGGTGAACTGTTCAAATTTTTTGCGGATTTGTAGCGCTTTTTCCATTACCAGATCCCAGGCGCCAACAATAAACAGGTCGTCTCCGCCGGCGTACACAATAGCCGCTTTGCTTTCTTCTTCACTCTGAATCAGGTTATTCAAATAGCCGCTGAAAAAGATATCCAGCTGGGCGCTTAAGGTAGTTAAGCGCGCCAGAGAGTAAAAATTTGTGTAAGGACGTTCCTTGTGCGGTTTTACTTTGTAATTTCGCAGGCCATTGCTAAAAATCATTCCCAGATTATCCACATCCATGCGCAACACGCCCAATTTCTGAAAACCGCAATCCGTCTTTTTGGCTATTTCGTCAAAGGTGCCTTCCAGCTTGCGCGTGCCGCCGTAAAAGCGAAAGCCGACCTGGTAGTTAGGAACCTCTTTAATGCCTTGCCTCCACTTGGCCTGATGATTTTTAAACAGTTCATTTCGGAATAGCTCGGAATAATCGGCGCTATTGAGTTGCAGCAGCAGGTCGTCGCTTTTTAGTTTGTTCAGCCAGCTTTCCTTCTTTTCATTCGACTCTTCCTCCAGCTCTTCGCGCACAAAAATTGCCTTGTCTAAAAAGATATTCTCTTTATTGGAAGTAGAATGAGCCAAAATCAGATATTTAGCTTTTTTTAGTTTCTGGCCTAATTGTTCCAGGTACAAGCAGGTGGGGCAATATTTCATATCATCTCTGATAATCATTTCCTTTTCTTTCATCTCTTTATGACAAACCGCACAGGTTTCCAGATCCCATCCTTCCGGAGCAAAATTTTGCCGGTACCAATCTTCTTTTTGCAACAAGCTTCTAAAAGGTTGCTGCGCCTGGTGATGCAATTTTTGATTCACCTCCTGCCAGATCAGGTAAAGCCCATCTTTTTCCATTATCAAATTTTCATCGGATTTTTTTAGCATCAAATCTTCACCGGACATTTCAGCAAAAGCGGTACGCAAAAAGAGATCGCCATCGAATTTTCGAAACAGCTCTTCATTGATCCGGCTGGCCAGCTTCTGCAGATTTTCAGTAACTTGCGGCGTGTTCGGCAATAAAAGATAAAACTTGCCGCCACTGGAATAGATCAGGTTCACACGCGTTAAGCCCAGATTTTCGAAGAAGAATTGAGCAGCCAGATCGCTTAAAATCTGAATGTAAAAAGAACGGCCTTTTAACAGGGAATAAGCGCCTTTGGATGAAATCTGGTAGATAAAATTCTGGATGCCGCCAATGTCTCCGCTGAACAACAAGAACTTTTTGGGTTTACGATTGCGAATGGCTTGAATGTTGCGTTCCGTGCCGTTAGATAGATGATAAAGCCACAAACAACTGGCCAGAGCGGCGGTCGTTTTACTGTGTTCAAAAAGGCTGATATCGGGAAAGTCGTGTTTACGCGTGGTAGAAGGAACAGCCCACCAGAATTTTTGCAATAGAAAGTAAAGCGTATCAATTTTAGCTTCGATCCCATACTTAACCAATTTTTCAAATTCGATGGTAAATTGCTTGAAAAGGGTTCTGTAATCCTGTGTCAGGTCCAGTTCAGCCGGCATCTTACGAGGAAAGACGTTCAGTTCATCCGGCTGTAAAGTTTTTAACGGGAAGTAATACTGACCGTCGATTGGTTCGGTTTCTTGTAAGGCAATAAATTCGGTGACGGGTTTAAGCGGCGTTTTAAATTTTTGCTGGCCGCTGTCTCTTTCTTCTGCAGCGTAAGGAGCTCGTTCCATACCGGAAGACAGACGGTCGGCTTCAGCAATCATCCACTCCATGGGCGAGTTGTCCGAAGGTTTGTGATGCATGGCAGCATAATTAAACCACGGCGGTTGACGTCCATCATAATGGACATATTGCGTTAAAAAGCGTTCAGTCGCCGCTGCATGAGGGTAGCCGTAGTCGGCAACTTCTGCATCCGGCATTCCGGCAAATTCTTCCGGCTGTCCTCTTTCGGCAAGTTTACCCACATCATGCAGCAAAGCAGCCAGGACAATGTCTTTTAGCATATTACACTCCTTCCACAAATGTGTATTTTATTTTACCCAGGCCAAAGCTGGTGTTTTTGCCAATATGAAATAACTGCGCGCCTTCCAAAAGTGATAGGCAGGTTTGAGAAAAGACTCCGCTGGCCGTTAACAATCCAACGCTGCCGCCCATACGTATTTTTTGTTTTTGGCGTGCAGACCAGCGATCGTAATCTTTCCAACTCATCTGCGCGTTCTCATGCTCCAGTTCAAATTGCGGAAAAGCGATTTTCTTAAATTCCAGCGATCCGTACGTTGCGCTTAAAATTTCCAGCCTTCTTAAAGCCGCCTGAATCACATCCTCAAAAGAAAGTTGTTTAATGTACCTTCCATCTTTTTTAAAGCGAACCGGGGTTAAAAATTCCAAAAATAGTTGTCCTTTTCTTTGCTCCGGACTTTCGTTTAAAGTCCAGCAGTGTTTTTCCTTAGGAATTGACAGTTTCTCATCATTGTAAGCTGGCTGCCCGTTAATGAACAAGGCATTGATTTTAAATGGCACACGGGCTTTAAAAATACCATGTTGTCCGGCCCTAATAAAACTCCAGAAAATGATCGGAATGTATTCCGCGGCATTGCCAATTAACAGCATGGTTAATTTAAGCGTTTCGGTAGATTTATTTACGCCCACATCAGTGGACATGACAAAGGGATGCGAAGCAAAGT
>JAGHBR010000063.1 GCA_021160885.1 Caldisericaceae bacterium | reverse complement strand
GGGAAAATGAATAAATTAAAAACTGTAAAAGTAGATTTGTTTTTAAAAGATAGAACTGGCCATGTTCATTTATTTGATATAAAAACAGCAAAACCTAATATTAGTAATTTTAAAGACTTCAAACGCACCCTTTTAGAATGGATAGCAATTTATTTAGCTGAAAATCCTGAAGCAAATGTCCATTCATACATTGCAATCCCTTATAATCATATGAACCCAATCCCTACGAACGATGGACATTAAAAGGAATGCTTGATTTAGATCAAGAATTAAAAGTTGCTGATGAATTTTGGGATTTTTTAGGCGGTACCGGTGCTTATGAAGAACTATTAAATTGTTTTGAAAGAGTTGGTATTGAACTGCGACCAGAAATTGACAAATATTTTGAGAAATTCAAATAAAACACATAACAAGTCGTTCCACCTGACCGCTATTCCGCTGGCGCTCCATAGCGGCAGGTGAGCTTAGACGTTAGGCATTAGATGAGAAAAAAATCATCACGCCATCATCACTATCTATCGCAGTTCTATCTGAAAGGATTCACTGATGGCAGATCCAAGAAATCTAAGTTGACAGTGATCGATATGCGAACCGGAAGGTACTTCAAGAGCATCCCGCGTAATGTGGGCGGTATTCGCGACTTCAATCGAATTGAAGTGGATGGAACGGATCCAGACATACTAGAGCGAAATTTATCAGCATTTGAGAGTAAGGTGGCCACCGCTATCAAATCAATCGAAACGAAATGTAGATTTGGAGACGAGAACAAGCGCCTTGTTCTTAATCTAATCGCATTGCTGGCGGTACGCTCTCCCGAGATGCGCGAGCACGTGAGAAAGTTTCACGCTGATATCGCGGAAAGGGTTATGGATCTAACGCTTGCGTCAAAGGAGCGCTGGGAATTTCAGAGGAAGAGGATGAAAGATGATGGCTACGAGATAGATGATAGCATCAGTTATGAGGACATGAAAGATTTTCACAAGCGCAAAGAATACGACATCAAAGTGGCTCGTGAATGGCATATTCACCTTGAGTTTGTTAGCATGGAAGCGATTCTTCCCTGTCTTTTTGGGCGCAACTGGTTACTCCTTAGAAGGAGCGAGGGCGCTGGGCCATTTATTAGTTCGGACAGGCCTGTTGTTTTGGTCTGGAAAAATCCAAAATCTATCCCCCCGTTTTTTCGAAACAGTCCAGGTTATGGGATGAGGAACACTGTTGTTTTTTCCCTCTCTCCCAAGACATGGTTTTAGTTGGTGAGTTCGAGTCAGAAGATGGCGTCATGGAAGTCGGTGAAGACCACGTTGCATACATAAACACAGTGATGATTCATATGGCCTATCGCCAGTTATATACTCCAAAACTCGAATTTCCATTTGTTGGTCATGACGGTTCTATACTTAATGGGAACGTGTTGATAGAACGGTTGAGAAAAGCTCGACATGCTTAGGGTGTGGAATGATGAACAGATTTATGCCTAACAAGGCGCTTCACCTGACCGCTATTCCGCTGGCGCTTCATAGCGGCAGGTGACTTTAGTCGTTCGGCGTGAAAGGGAAGGATATGTATATTCCTGGGTATAAGAATAGCTGGGCATTAATAATTGGGATCAACTCGTATCCAAAATTCCCCTTATCATATGCAAGAAATGATGCGGAGGCGATTCATAAACTCTTAGTAGACAATTTCAATTTCCCAAAGGAGAACATATCACTTTTAATAGATGAGGCGGCAACTCGAACAGCAATAATTGAATCATTTTTGAGATTTACCCAAGAAGACATTGATCCAAATGACCGAATCTTCGTTTTCTTCGCAGGTCATGGCTATACACATGCAGGGAAAAGAGGTGAAGTCGGCTACCTTGTACCTGTGGACGGCTCACCTGATAAATTAGCTTCTATGATTCGATGGGATGAGCTAACAAGAAATGCGGATTTGATTCAGGCAAAACATATGCTTTTCGTTATGGATGCATGCTATGGCGGCTTAGCAATCACTAGATCCCCAGGGCCAGGTAGCATGCGCTTCTTGAAAAGTATGCTTCAGCGTTTTTCAAGACAAGTTATAACAGCAGGTAAGGCAGACGAAGTCGTAGCAGACTCTGGGGGACCAATTCCTGAGCACTCTGTTTTTACGGGGCATCTCCTGCAAGGACTTAAAGGAAAAGCTGCTACACCAGACGGTATTATTTGTGCCAATGGCCTCATGGCGTATGTGTATGAAAAGGTGGCAAAAGATTCAAATTCGAGGCAGACACCCCATTTTGGGTTCATTGATGGAGATGGTGATTTTATATTCACGGCACCGATGCTTGAATCTCTTGTTGACGAAACGGAAGAAGATAAAGATATTTTAATTGAAATACCTCCTGCTATCTCTACTTCAGTGAGCGAACAAAACAAAAAAAGCATTATAGAAATTGTAAAAGAGTATATACCTGATTCACGATTCCGCACAAAACTGGATGATTTGGTAACGAGAGAGATAAGAAGGATACTGTTCGAGACGTCTGACGAAAAATTTCCAGCACAAGCTGACGTTAGTCCAGAAGAATTTACTAGACGGTTAACACTTTACGAGGCCATTGTCAAAGATATTCAATCTATAGTAATTCTTCTTTCCCATTGGGGTGATGAAGAACATATACCGGTGCTCAGAAAAATCATTGCCAGAATCGTTGACAACAAAACAACAAGCGGAGGGAAAGTTGTTTGGCTGGCACTTCGCTATTATCCATGCTTGTTGTTGCTTTATTCAGGTGGCATAGCAGCTATAGCTGCGGGGAAATACGACAATTTACATACAATTATGTATACAATGGTCGGCTCTAAATATAGTGGTGAAAAGAATGAAGAGATCATAAAAGTTGTAGTTCGAGAAGCTCTTGAGCTTGAAAGGACTAATATTTTCAAATCACTCCCTGGCTATGAACGCTATTATGTTCCAAAAAGTGAATATCTATTTAAAGCTTTGCAATCTGTAATAGATGACCTTCTTTTTCTTGGAAATAGTTATGAGTCTTCGTTTGACCGGTTTGAAGTGTTTATGGCCTTAGTATATGCGGATATGGATAAAAGGTTAAGTGGTCACCTCTGGGGACCACCCGGTAGGTTTGCTTATAAGCATAGAAATAGAGGGGGGAGAGATGGTCCTTTTTATGAAGTAATTTCCGAGGCCAAATCACAAGGTGAAAATTGGCCCCCTTTAAAAGCTGGATTTTTCAACGGCTCATACGAGCGCTTCCAAGAAATTACTAATGAGTGTGAAACCCTAATAGGTAGGTTAAATTGGTTCTAAATAATAATTATTTCGCCGAACAATGCGCTCCATCTGACCGCCAATCCGCTGCGTTTCTTGGCGGCAAGTGCCTATGACGTTAGAAAAATATGGATAAAATTGCATAACTTCCTCTCTGATGTAATCCCAAATAGATAGCCTATGAGTAACATTTTTATCAGTACTACAAGGTCTATAGATGGCCTGCCTGTATAACTGTAAAGATGTTTTACCTTTGAGTAAATAAATGTGTTCGTTTATAAGCTTTAGAATGTACCCCTCAGGAATAAAATCTTCCATGCGGAAAGAGTAAAATATGGGCTACCTCCTTATCTTTTTGCCTAGCATCTATGAACCCCAATGCAGAAATACTACTATATTTATAGTATTTTTTAGATTTTAGGCCAACTCTTAAAAGAGTTTTTCAACAGCCTGTCGAAATCTTGATATATTTCTGTGTTTTTAACAAAAGGTATTGCCACTAGTTTCTTACCAGGTTATTTTTTATCCTATGCCTGAAAAAATCCTCATTATCCATTTAGGGGCCCTGGGAGATTTACTTTTATCAAGACCTGCTTTATTAGCGATTAAAAGAAGATTTCCGCAGGCGGAGATAGATTTTTTAGGTTATCCCCATCTTGTTTGTTTAATTCAGCCTGAAATGCAAATCAAGCATATCTATAATATTGAAGCCACCCTCTTTTTTAATCTTTACACGGGTGCGAATGAAGATTTCTGGCGAAATTATGATTTACTCATCTTTTTTGCCCGCAAGAAACGGCCTGAATGGGAGCGTATTTTAACCCTTGTCCCCAGCCTTTTTATTGAAACTGTTCCTCCACCAAAAGCGAACTTATCAGTATTTCAATTCCAAGTGCAACAATTGTCTAAATATGGTTTTGAAGATACCTTGGAAATCCCACTCTTGCGTCTGCCACCACAAACAGTTTCTTTCAAATCCCGGCCAGATTTTCTTATTCATCCAGGCAGCGGCAGCCCAAGTAAAAATTGGCC
>JAGHBR010000393.1 GCA_021160885.1 Caldisericaceae bacterium | reverse complement strand
GAAAAATACAATACTTAACAATTTTTTAGATGAATCTAAAGACAACAAATTAGGAAATGGGAAAACTTATAATTTTGAATCTATCAAAGGCTTACGATCGACTAAAATGTTAACCAAAGTTCGGAATGGGAATGGTAATAGGAGTGGGAACTGTGAACTAATTGTAGAAGGCAATTAGTTTTTTTGAATTAACGGGGCACAACGGTGGTTAATATTTTAATGGTTTGGGTTTAATGGGCCCCTCCATCATGGCATGCACAAACTGATAGACCACAGGATTGTCTGTATTGAACAATTCGTCTAAGTTCCCATTGAAGATAATCTTTCCCATATGCAGCATAACCACCCGGTCAGCTACCCGGCTAACGCTCTGCATGTCATGTGTAACAACGATAGAGGTAACATTTAATTTTTTATTCAACTCATTAACCAAATGATCGATGTTGGCAGCCATGATGGGATCGAGTCCGGTGGTAGGCTCATCATACAGAACATATTTTGGGTCCATAATGATCGCTCTGGCCAGGCCAACTCTCTTTTTCATGCCACCTGATAGTTCTGCTGGATAGAGTTTTTCTGTTCCTGGTAAACCAACCATTTCCAATTTTTCAGCAACTTTTAAGCGAATTTGTTTTTCAGTTAAATTCGTGTGTTCTTTTAAAGGCAGGCCAACATTTTCTGCAACCGTCATAGAATCGAACAAAGCCGCTCCCTGAAACAAAAATCCAAATTGTTTTCGCAAAAAGAATAGGTCTTTTTGACTAATTTTTTTGATTGGTACATCATCAATCAAAATGTAACCATCATCCGGTTGCATCAAATTCAGGATGTGCTTAAGCAAAACACTTTTACCACACCCGCTACGTCCAATCACTACTAATTTTTCACCATCGTAAATTTCTAAATTAACGCCACGCAGAACGATTTTATCTTCAAAGGATTTTTTAAGCTCGACAATTTTGATCATCTTTTCTTTTCCAAAACTCAAACATTAAAATAGTATAACAGACAATAAATAATCATTTAAAAGAATAAGTGCCGAAGATAAAACAAAAGCGCGGATGGTTGCCTTACCCACCCCTTCGGCGCCACCTTCGGTGTTAAAGCCCACATGACAACCAATTATGGCCGTTACTCCGCCGAAAACAAAAGCCTTAATCAAACCCGACATTACGTTCATAATAGTAAAAAATTCTTTAACACTACCAAAAAAGATTTCCGGCGGTAAATCTAAATTCAAATAGGCTACCACATAGGCGCCCATTATTCCTACAAAATCGGCAAAAATAGTTAGCACCGGTACCATGACAAAACCGGATAAAATGCGCGGTAAAGCCAAATACCGCAGGGGATCAATGGCCAGGGCCTCCAGAGCATCAATTTGCTCAGTTACTTTCATGGTGCCTAATTCGGCTGCAATAGAAGCCGAAACTCGACCGGCGGCGACCAGGGCCGTTAAAACCGGGCCCAGCTCAATGAAAATCGCAATGCTGGTCGCAGCGCCAAGATAGTTAAACGAAATGTACCCTTCTAACTGATATGCCGTTTGGACGGAAGCCACCGCACCAGCAAATACTCCAACAAAAATAACCAGTGGCAGAGAGCGTACACCGATCTCCATCATTTGTTCCAAAATCAAATAACGTGTGCGCCAGAGCTCCGAAAAGTATTTAAACGTCTTCCAGGTCATTATAAAAACCGATCCTGCCTCAGAAAAAAAGTAAAGTGTTCGTCGTCCGATTTCTTCCAGAAATTTCAACATTTAGAAATCAACTCCAATAGAAAAATAATGCATTGGCTTGCTTGAAGTATTTAAATCATAACGCCAGGCAATATCGTATTTCAGGATAAACCCCAGGAAATAAAGGAATACACGGGTTCCCACACCATACCCCATCACAATGTCTTTAAATCTGCCATCTTTCATGCCTCTGAAGCCCTGCTGATGATCTGAATTCCAGGCCGTGCCCACATCCGTAAACAACACTCCCTTAATATTGTAAAACCGCATCGGAGGAAATCCCAATTCCATGGACGAAATAAACGGAAAGCGAAATTCTCCATTAAAAAGCACAACATTGTTACCCGTTTTTTCGTAAAACCTGGCTCCTCGTAATGGTGTGATGAATTCTGAAAAATAGACATCGTATACCGAGGTCAAGCGGATATCGCCATTAAATTTGCGATTGAGCCAATTTTCCGTTCCTCCCAAAAAGAACTGTTGAGGATTTTTACCTCGACTGGCTCCGGCGTTTAATCTTAGTCCGATATTGTAATTATCCGTTAGTTTAAAATACTTGCGCAAATCCACCATAAATGTGGCAAATTCTGGACTATTTTTTGTGTAATGAGGACTGGCAATCAGAGTTGCCGCTCCCCTAAAGCCATCTCTTGGAGCTGTATCGGTGTAATACCATTCGGAATTATCTAAAACATAACGAATTCCGGGCAAAATACTGTGAACAACCTGTGAGTAAGAATCAATGTAAAAATATTCCAGTGAAGCATTCCACCAGTTTACGAACATGTCAACCCGGGAAAACTTACTAAATGGATAGGAAGCCAAAAACCAGGCGCCATAATTTCGGTAACGCATTAAACCGTAATAAGCAGAAAAATAGGTATTGGCATAGTTGAACAATGTAATGCCAAAATCTGTCCGCTTGGGTAAATATAAATACTGAAGATTTATATAACTATTACGTAAATCAAAAACCAGGTTGGTTCCCAGAAAAACTTTATGATTGCCCAAAACATCGCTAAAGGCAATGGCCGTGTAACCCTGAAAGCCCCAAAGAGTTGAATAATAGGCCTCCCCATTTACCAGATCGGGAGAAAATTTAACGCGATAATTATGGATCTTGTAATGCCCATCTTCAAATTTGTACTCTTTTTCCTTCAATTTAACCTTAACTTTTTTAATTCGTGTTCTGCGATCCAGATCTGCAAAAACATAACGACTAAAATCAATTGTTTGAGGGACTTTAACCTGTTTTTTAACAGAATCGAGATCGGATGTGGTTTTTCTGGTAATGACCGGTGCTTCTTTTTTCTTTTTTTCCAACTTTTTAAAATAAACCGTTTTAGTCAATTGCACCGGTTTTAGCTCCATTGGATTTTTAATCAAATAAATATCCCAACCACCTTCTTCAAAGGCAGCAAAAGCTAATTGCTTGCCATCCTGGTCCATCGAAAGCTGAAAAGCGCCGGTTAACAAATTGGTAATTGCCCAACTGCTATCAGTTTCAAGATTGTGTCGGTAAATATTGAAAATACCATTGCGGTCGCTTACGTAAAAGATTGTTTTGCCATCCGGGGCAAAAATGGGGTCGCTTTCACGAAAGGGCGTATGAGTTACCCTACGCATAGCGCCGCCATCTTTATTAATGATGTAAACATCTAAGTTTCGATAATCATGTTTAGTCATATCGAAATTTTCCGGAATGGAATCCGGATTAACATATGGCCCGCGATCTGAAATAAAAACCAATTTCTGACCATCAGAAGACCACTCCGGATAACTGTCCGAAAAGATATCGTTGGTAATATGGGAGAATTTTTCACTTTTTAGATCAAAGACATAAATATCGCTTTGTCCGTTTAAATTTCCCACAAAAGCGATCTTATCACTGGCTGGTGACCAGGCAGCCGAATAAATGCCATCAAAATCTAGTTTGTATTGTTTAATTTTATCTTTTTCCAGATCGTAAATGTAAAGGGCATCTTTATCGCCAGCCTTGGCGGCAAAAACGATTTTCTTCCCATCAGGCGACCAGCCCATACCCGGCGTAAGCCATTTCAGCTCTTCAAAGTTTGTTGAGGTTTCGCCTTTGATAAGCCTTTTAATGACTTTATTTTCCAGCACATCCATTAAGTAGATCGATTGCTTGCCATCCATGTCTGAAAGGAAAACCATTTTATCACCACGAGGTGAAAGTGTGGGACTGCTATTCAGATAATGTTTTTTCTTTTTGTGATCGGTTAATTGGCGGGCGATTTCACTGGCTTCCCTGCGATTGGCAATATCGGGCCAGTACTCCTTTCGCATGGCCTTTTGCCATTCTTCAGATAATTCTTTTAAATCGATACCCAGAGCTGATTTGAAGGCCCCCTCAAAACGATAACTGCTTTTAATTTTATGCAATATTTCACTAATTTTTTCGTGTCCATATTTTTGGGCAATGTATCGAAAAAGACTCTGCCCACCCTGATAGGCTAAATAGTAACTTAAATACTCAATGGGTGGTAAATAACCGGAAATGGTAGCATCGCGAATAATCATGTCAGCACGCGTGTCCCATTCAATTGAGAAATATTCTGCCAAACCTTCAGCAAACCAAGTGGGAACCGGAATTACCTGGCCCGAAATAATGGACTGCAACGATCCCCCATAAAGCATGTCGTTCATTACCGCATGCACCAATTCATGATGCACCACATGTTTTAATTGATCGTATGAACCTTCAAATGGCAATACCACACGATTCTTAAACAATTCGGTTACGCCGCCTACGCCTTCCGGCAAAAACTGGTCAATAACATTAGTCTGTTGAAAATCATTGTGCGAGTTGTAAACAATGATCATTACACGTTTGGAAAGTTCATAGTCAAAATCTTGCCGCAAATCGACGTACGAACTCTCTGCCATGTTGGCCACATATGTAGCCAACCTGTAACCGCCTTTGTAAAAGTAAACATCAAAATGTTCAGACTGTATGTAATACCATTTAAAACTTTTATATTGAACTTTATTTTGCCCAAATTG
>JAGHBR010000030.1 GCA_021160885.1 Caldisericaceae bacterium | reverse complement strand
ATGCTAACAGCGGAACGATTCAGTCTGATGTTTTTTCTACCGCCGGATCGTTTTTTACCTTTGGCGATGATGCAGCGAATGGTCAAGACAATTCGCTGCCGGTTACTCTTTCTACTTTTAATGCCCTGGCCTCATTCAATAAGGTTACCCTGGAATGGGTTACGGAATCCGAAATAAATAACCGCGGATTCAATGTTTACCGCAAAACCGCAAATAGCGATCATTGGATTAAATTAAATCAGCAATTGATCAGTGGTGCCGGGAATTCCAGTGTGCAGCACAAATATTCTTTTGTTGATGAAAATGTGGTTTCGGGTGAGACCTACAGTTATCGTCTGGAAAGTGTTTCTTTTAGCGGGCAGCATGAGCTGTTCACTAATTTAACAAAAACGATTACCATTCCGATACCAACCGATTTTGCGGTTTTTCAGAATTATCCAAATCCGTTTAACCCAAAAACGACCATTAAATTTCAAATACCTGAACAGCAGCGTGTGTCTATCATGGTTTATGACGTTAAAGGGAATCTGGTTAAAAAATTGCTAAACAATGAAGTGCTCAATCCCGGAGAGCATCAGGTCGTTTGGGATGCCACCGATGACAACCAACAACCGGTTTCCAGCGGTACTTATTTTTACCGCGTGGTAACAGCCAAAAATTCAAAAATGATGAAAATGATTTACTTAAAGTAAAGTAAAAAAGCTCTGAGTGAAAGCTCAGAGCTTTTTTAATTAACTGAACAATATTTGATTGTTTCCGATAAATTAAGTCGTAGTATTTTTAAAATTCCTATTCATTTTCCTCATCCACTACCTGCTTTAAAGTTGGCATAAAGTCCGGTAAGGCCGATTCAATGCGCGTCCACCCGGGAATCATCGGTAATTCCATCGGATTAGCCAGGAACTGATCACCGGCGATGATAATGCTTTTCAGAAAAACTTCAATCGTTTTTTCTTCAGAATGGCGATCGTATTTTAAACCATTAATCATAGCATCCACATAATATTTGTCCAAAAAATCCAGTGCCGTACGCAGGTAAGTCGCCTTGATTGTTCTAAAAAATTGATCGGAAAAGACCACGCCCATACTGGCCAGCATGCGGTAAAAGGATTTGGCAATGTCGATGGACATTTTGGCCAGGCCGGTATTGGGATTGTCTTCAGAAAGCACCTGATGTTTGTGATCGTAGCGGTCTATGATATCTACCTGGCAAATCTGATTTTTGGCGTAGTTTCGGTAAATTTCGTTCAAAGTGCCAATCTCCAGGCCCCAGTCGGTGGGCAGGCGCAGCCGAACGGCCACATCACGGATCATGGACATTTCGCCGGAAAGCGGGTAGCGGAATGAGTCGATGTAATCCAGATAATCCAGGGTTCCAAGTATCTTTTTCAATGAGCGAATCAATGGTGTAATAAAAAGGCGGGCCACACGACCATGCATACGATCTGAAACCCGGCTGTAATAACCTTTAGCAAAGCGAAAATTGAGCGTTGTATTGGTCACCGGGTAAACCAGCCTGTCTAAAAGGGAGCGGTTATAAGTTAAGATATCACAGTCATGAATGGCAAAAACTCTTGAAACATTGGAAGCCAGCAAATAGCCCATGCACAACCAAACATTGCGGCCTTTACCTTCCGTGCCAATGTAAAGATTGTTTTTGTCCAGCAAATCATAAAGCTCCTGGATGCGCGGACTGCGTTGCCAGATGACTTTCACATTTTGAGGAAGTTGCGAAAAAAATTTCTTGGCTTTTTCAAATTGTTCCTTAGTCGCCCTGTCCAACCCTACCACAATTTCAGAAAGATAAGGGACATATTTCAATTCGTCAATAATTCGTGGTAAAGCCTGACCCTCAAGTTCGCTGTACAATGAAGGTAAAATCAGGGCAATTGGTCTGCGTTTAGCATAATGAAGTATTTCCTCTTCCAACAGTTCAATCGGGTAATCGGTTAATTTGTGTAATGTTGTAATTACACCATTTTGAAAGAAATCGGCCATTTTAACCTCTTATTGATTTTTAACAAATTTGAAAATTGCTTCGGCCCAGTCAGCCGGACCTGCATTCTGTGTAATGTACAAATTACGAATGCCCTCTAAATGTACAAAATTACCATCTTTTTTACGAATGATTATGGGCTGGTCGACCACTTTAAGCATTTCAAAATCGTTTTTACTGTCGCCTAAGCCCATGCTTTTAAACGGATGTTTAAATTCCATCGAATACATTTCGATCAGCGTTTTAACCGCCATCCCCTTGTCGCATTGACCAATCAAATGATAAAAACGATTTCCCTTAAGCAACCGGAAACCATGTTCTTGAATAAAATTTTTTACTTCGCTGCGCGATAAAAGATCTTCTTCAAAGCTAACCATTGGTTCACTGAACTGGCGCCGTTTTGCCAGCTGTGCCTCTGCTTCAGATAATAACGTTAACCGCTGGATCTCTTCAAGACTCATCTCTGAAAATCCTTTTATCTTTAGAGCAAATCGTTCTTTTAACCAGTGGTAAAAATCAAGAATTTCGTTGTGTGACTTGCCCAGTATTTTTGCTCTAAGACCTTGAATATCAACTGCTTTAAAATCCTGCTTAAAATAATGCGCTTCAAAAAAGATTGCACTGCCGTTTTCTACAATGAAGGGATCCTTTAACTGTAACTTCTTTCTTAATATCTGCACTTCTTCCATAGTTTTGCTGGTGCAGGGAATAATGGGAATGCCCCTGCGCTTTAAGAAATTAATGGCTGGCAATGCAGCCGAAAAGTCGTAAGTCTCAAAATCGAGTAATGTACCATCTAAATCGGTAAAGATTAACCAATTGTTTTGCATAATTTAAAAATGCAATTATTACATTAAAAAGTCAAGAAATTCGCTCACCAGCTATTTGGCTTTGTATTTGAATTTGTGCGGACAGATTGCTAACTTGTT
>JAGHBR010000179.1 GCA_021160885.1 Caldisericaceae bacterium | reverse complement strand
GTTTATGAACATTCTTGAGCAGATTGTAGAAACCAAGAAAAAAGAAGTGGCAGAACAGAAATCAAGTATTCCTTTAAAAAAATTAAAGCAAAAATTAAAAAACATTAAATCAACTAAGCGGTCGCTGGTTGAGGAAATAGCCAATAGTTCACAATTTCATTTCATCTGTGAGGTTAAAAAGGCCTCGCCCACCGCAGGAATGATTAAAGAACAGCTCAATGCACAGGCACAGGCTTTGGCCTATCAGGCTGGAGGCGCTTCGGCTATTTCGGTTCTAACTGATCAGGTCTTTTTTAAAGGTAGCACGCAAGATTTGACTTTGGTGCGTGATGCGGTTTCGCTGCCTGTGTTACGCAAGGACTTTATCATCCATGAGTACCAGATCTGGCAGAGCACACTGCTAAAAGCTGATTTAATTTTGTTAATTGTTAAAATTTTAAACACTCAACAGTTAAATTATTTCTTAAACCTGGCCCGCGACCTTGCGCTTGAAGTGTTGGTTGAATTGTACAATGTTGATGATATAAAAAAATTACCGCAAAACCTTGAAGAGTTTCCGGTAATCTTGGGAATCAATAACCGAAACCTGGAAAATTTTCAGATTGATTTGAATCATTCCATTGAAATGATTTCCCATTTACCAGGAAATGTACCAGTCATCAGCGAAAGCGGGGTTAAAACTGCTGAGGATTGTCTTTTACTAAAAGCGCATGGTTTTAGAGGCGTGTTAATTGGCGAAACCTTGATGCGTCAACAAAATCCTCAATTATTTCTGAAAAAGCTAAGGGAGGCCACCAGTGATGTTTACTCATCTTAAAATTTGCGGCATCACCACTCATGAGGATGCACTGGCCGCGGCTGAACTCGGCATCGCTTTTTTGGGCTTTAATTTTGTTGAAAAAAGTCCGCGTTATGTAGTTCCCGAAAAAGCGAAAGCAATTATTCGAGATTTGCCAGCCATGGTCAATACGGTAGGCATTTTGGTAAAACCAACACTCAAAGATTGTTTGAAAATTGTAGAAACGACCGGCGTAAAATTTTTACAAATTTACCAGCCGCTTGATTTTGATGATTTTGGATTACTACCGGTACCGGTAATCGCTGCCTATCGCTTAAAAAATGGAGATACTCTGGATTACCGGCCTGGCAACGAACACTATGTGTTGTTGGATGCTTTTGCTCCCAACGTTTATGGCGGCACCGGCAAGAGGTTAAATTGGAGTAAAATACCGGCAAGCGTTCCGCGCGAACGACTCGTTCTGGCCGGGGGTATTACACCGCAAAACATTCTGGAGGCGTTGAATACCGTAAATCCTGCCATTATTGATGTAGCCAGCGGCGCTGAAAAGGCTCCTGGCCATAAAGATGTTGAAAAGATGCGCGCCTTGCAAAAAGCGGTATTAACTTTCAATATTTTAAAAATGAACAGTCTGCAACATTATTTGCTGAATAAATGACTGCAATGAGGGAAGACGGCTGAAGTTTTTACTAAGGGGAAAAATATTTCGATTAAGGAGAACACCATGTCAAAAATAACATCGTCTCTAAAATTAACCAATTTGCCTGATGAACGCGGCTATTTTGGTCGCTTTGGAGGTCAGTTTGTACCGGAAATCCTGAAGCCAGCCCTGGATGAGCTGTTAGAAGCCTATCTGCAGGCTCGCCAGGATGCAAAGTTTTTAAGTGAATTGGAACAGGAGTTATCCGATTACGCTGGTCGTCCGACGCCCTTGTATCTGGCCCAAAACCTTACCAAACATTATGGTAAGGCTAAAATTTACTTGAAGCGGGAAGATTTAGCTCACACCGGCGCTCACAAAATCAACAATACGATCGGGCAAATTCTTTTGGCCGGGCGCATGGGCAAAAAGCGCATCATCGCCGAAACAGGCGCCGGCCAGCATGGTGTGGCTACGGCCACAGTAGCGGCTAAAGCAGGCCTGGAGTGCTGCATTTACATGGGCGCCGAAGATGTGGAGCGGCAAAGACCAAATGTCCAGCGCATGAAGATGTTAGGCGCCGAAGTTCGGCCGGTTTATTCCGGCACTCAAACTTTGAAAGACGCCACAAATGAAGCCTTGCGCGACTGGCTGACCAACGTACAAACCACGCACTACATCATCGGTTCCGTGGTAGGGCCGCATCCTTTTCCCATGATCGTGCGCGATTTTCAGAGTGTAATAGGGCGCGAAGCGCTGCAACAAGTAAAAGAAAAAGAACAGCGTTTGCCGGATTACCTGCTGGCTTGCGTTGGTGGCGGAAGCAATGCCATTGGGCTTTTCCACGCTTTTCTGCCTTTCGAAGAGGTAAAAATGATTGGCGTAGAAGCGGCCGGGCTTGGGCTGCAAAGCGGAAAGCATGCCGCCAGTTTAACGGCCGGAAGACCAGGCATTTTTCATGGTATGTTAACCTATTTACTGCAAAATGAGGACGGGCAGGTTCAATTACCACACTCCATCTCTGCCGGACTGGATTACCCCGGTGTTGGCGTGGAGCATAGCTATTTAAAAGAGAGCGGTCGTGTTCGCTATGTCTCTGTAACCGATCAGCAGGCATTGGACGCTGCCTTTTTACTCAGTCGTCTGGAAGGCATTTTACCCGCTCTGGAAAGCGCACATGCCCTGGCCTTTCTGGAAAATCTATTGCCAAAAACCAGTTCCGATGAAATCGTAATTGTGAATTTAAGCGGACGCGGCGATAAAGACATGGAAACATATTTAAAACACTTGTAAGGCTGTTAATTGGTGTTACAACCGAGTGAATCTAAGAGATTAATAAACGGAAAGAAACCTTTTGAAAAAATCGGGGATTCTTCAAACCTATCAACTTAGGGATTCCCGCTTGCACGGGAATGACATTCTTAATAATTTTTTTCAAAAGTTTCGGAAAATGAAAGGTGAAAAGGTGAGTAAACGATTACGCGAAACGATTCAAGAAAATATTAAAAACAACAAAAAAATGCTGTCGCTTTACCTGACGGCTGGATTTCCAGATTTAGAACTAACGGAAAAAATCATCCTGGCTTGTGACAGCGCTAAGGTGGATTTTATCGAGTTAGGCATGCCTTTTTCTGATCCCATTGCCGATGGGCCCACCATTCAAAAGGCAGCCGATCGGGCTTTACAGCAAGGTGTGAATCTGCGGCGTATTTTTCAGCTGGTTGAACGTGTGCGAAAGCAATCAGATATTCCTGTCATTTTAATGGGCTATTTGAATCCGGTTTTTCAGTTCGGTTTTGAGCATTTTTTTGAAGAATGCGCCAGAGTGAAAATAGACGGTCTGATTTTACCTGATTGGCCAGTAGAGGAGAGTGAGCCCTACCAGCCGCTTCTGAATTCACTTGATTTAGACCTCATCTACCTGATCGCCCCTAACACGCCAAAGGCACGCATCAAAAAAATCGATGCAATAAGTCGGGCCTTTGTCTATTGCACCGCTTACACAGGTGTGACCGGCAAGGATAACCGACCGTTACCAGGAACTGAACAATTCTTAAAAGAATTAAAGACAAAACTGCAAAATCCGTTCCTGATTGGCTTTGGCATTAAATCCCGACAGGACGTTGAATTTTACAGTCAATACGCAGCCGGCGTCATTGTTGGTAGCGCCTTTATCAAATTTTTAGAAAATAGCGATGAGTCAAAAATTGTTCAAAACATCAAACGTTTTGTCCAGGAACTTCGGGGTTATTAGAGGCGTGCAATATCCGGTTTCCATTTCCATTTCCATTCAATTCCTGAACTTTTACTTGCAATAATCAAATGTGGATTACACATTATTACAAAAATAATATCAGTTATTATTTCAATAAGATTTTTTGTTTTATGTGAAGCTTTTAGTCTCTAATCACCCAAAGCTATCTTATTGTCCAAAATCGACAATCAATGGCATAAAAATTGAATCTATTTTTGATTTGAATAAAAACAGGAAAGGTTAGGATGATCCTTAGAATATTTTTATTAATGATATTACCATTAAGTCTTCTCGGACAAAAACCCTATCGGGGAGCGGAATATCGCACTAAAGAAGCTTTTACTTACGGGCGATTTGAAGTACGCATGAAATCGGCTCAATTAAGCGGAATGTTGAGTTCTTTTTTTACTTATCACGAAATTTCAAGCCTTAACGATTGGAATGAGATTGACATTGAAATCTTAGGTCGCTACGGTGCCCAGGTACAGTTTAATACCATTACACCCGATCAAACCAATCACGTATTCTCTTACACGGTGCCGTTCAATCCGCACAGCGATTTTCACATTTACGCCATTGAATGGACCCCAAATTACGTGGCCTGGTCTGTAGACAGTGTCGAAGTTTATCGGCAAACCGGTAACCATATCAACAGCCTTTACCGGTCGCAAAAATTAATGATGAACATCTGGCCACCAGCATCTGAAGATTGGGTAGGACCTTTAAATCCGGATAAATTGCCCGTTTACGCATTTTACGACTGGGTTAAAGTTTACCAGTACACACCGGGACAAAACAAAGATTTTACCCTTTTGTGGGAAGACCAGTTTAATACTTATGACCAATCTCGCTGGCAAAAAGCCACACACACTTGGGACGGAAACAACAGCCAGTTCATTAAGGAAAATGCAGTTTTAAAAGATGGTTATTTAATACTTTGCTTAACAAAAACTACGCCTGTAGGCTATCAAGGTGGTATGGTTCCGGATCAGGATGTTACGCCGCCTTATGTAGCCCGGGCCTGGTTTTTGGATGACCAGATCGTTGTAACTTTTTCAGAAAAAGTAAATCGCCAGCAAGCTGAAAACAAGGCGAATTACATTTTACCCGGACTGACGGTTAATAGGGCCATTCTAAAAGATGATTTGCGGACGGTGGTGTTAGATGTTTCCACAAGAGATGAAAATCAGTCTTACAATATCATTTGCACCAATATTACGGACCTTTCGTCTTCGGCCAATAAAATCAAGATTCAATCGGAGCCGGTGTTAAATGGCATTGTGATTCCGGCCCTTATCAATTTAGGAAGTAAAGAGAGCGTTGAGGCCTATTTAGCTGACCAAACGTTTACAACCGACCAGCCTTATGGCCATGAAGGTGGTAGCTTTGTTCAACATGGATTAACAACAGATTTTGGCAACACAGATCAGGATGTTCTGTTCCAATCTGAGTTGCGGGGAGCGGATTTTTACAGAATCAGAGTACCGAATGGGCAATACAAATTAAAATTTTATTTTGCCGAAAGCGAATTCAATGCCAGCGGACAGCGTCGGTTTAACCTCTTTGTTGAAGGCCAAAAAGAAATCGAAAACCTGGATATTTTCGACAGGGTTGGCGCCAACAATGCTTTGCAAATAATGGTAGATGATGTGGAAGTGAAGGATGAGCAATTGGATGTTTACTTTGAAGCGCTTAGCGGAGAAACGGTTTGCAGCGCCATTGAGATTGAATATTCCTTAACAGGCCTGAAAGACAGATCATTTAAAAATAGAAATCCGCGTCATTTTGGCTTACGCATTTTTCCAAATCCTGCAAATCCTCAATTTAAGTTGGAATACCAATTGCCGGAAAGGGGAAACGTTCAAATAATTTTTACAGATGTAAACGGCCGTTTAATAAAGGAAATAAACGCTGGTTTGAAGGGAAAAGGTGTTCATCGTTTACGTTTAAACGCCGAAAGGTGGAGCAGTGGAGCCTATTTTTGTTTGCTCAGGCAAGAAGGGCAAACGATTGACAGTAAAAAGTTTGTGTTGATTAAATAGAAGGTAAAAAGAGAGATAGTGGGTACGGTAGCCGGTCTTGATCTGATCATTGTGGTTTTGTACACTTTATTGCTTTTTGTCATCGGTTTTTGGAGCAGCCGGCATCAGAGTGAAACTCCGGAAGGTTATTTTTTAGCGGATCGCCGCATGGGTTGGTTAGCCATAGGCGCTTCATTGTTTGTAACGAATATTTCCACAGAACATCTGGTTGGTCTGGCTGGTTCAGGGGCGCAAAATGGTCTGGTTGTCGGGCATTTTGAATGGATGGCCATTATTGCTTTGCTGGCTTTGGGTTGGTTTTTTGCGCCCCTGTTTTTAAAAGCCAGAGTATTTACCATACCCGAGTTTTTAGAGAAACGCTTTGGCCGAGCGACCAGAATCTATTTAACCAGCATTTCCATTTTAGCCTATGTGCTAACCAAAATTGCCATAACCTTGTTTGCCGGGGGATTACTATTAAATGCCATGTTGGGCTGGGACATTTACACTTCTGCCCTGGTTATGGTCGTCATTACCGGAATTTACACCATTGTCGGTGGTTTAAGGGCTGTGATGATCACGCATATTTTTCAAATGTTTGTCCTGCTAATAGGTTCAGCTATTTTGACTTTTGTCGGATTACACAAGATTGGTGGGTTCAATCAATTAATCCAATCATTGCCTGCCAGTTATTTTGATGTTTTTCGCCCCATGAGCGACCCGGACTTTCCCTGGACAGGCATTATTTTTGGCGCGCCGATTCTGGCTATCTGGTATTGGTGTACGGATCAATACATTGTACAAAGAGTGTTGAGCGCTAAAAATCTGGAACAGGCGCGCACCGCCACCATTTTTACCGGTTTTCTAAAACTGCTTCCGGCAGTTTTAATGATTTTGCCGGGTATGATTTCCATTCTTTTGTTTCCTGAGGCCAGAGGAGATCAGATCATCAGTCTGCTTTTTTCAGCAAGTTATCTGCCGGTTGGATTACGGGGCATTGTATTAGCAGGATTTTTAGCAGCCATGATGTCTTCATTAGCAGCTGTGTTTAACAGCACCGCAACATTGTTTACCATGGATTTTTACCGTATTTTTAATCCGGCCGCCAGCGAACGAAAATTAGTGTTAGTGGGCAGATTGGCCAGTACTATTATGGTCATTACCGCTATTTTGTGGATTCCCTTAACTCGTTTGTTTAATGAGCAAATTTATCTCTCTTTGCAGAGTTTGCAGGCCTACATTGCACCCCCGATTGCCGCAGTTTTTATTCTGGGTGTTTTCAGTAAAAGAATCAATGGGCAGGGCGCCTTTTATTCGCTGGTTCTCGGTGGACTCATTGGAGGCTTACGCCTGGTGCTGGAAATGATTGTTAAAGCATATCAGATTGACTTAGGTACTTTTAATTGGTTTGTTCAGATTAATTTTCTGCATTTTGCCATTTTTTTGTTTTTGTTTTCAACAACCATTCTTTTTGCAGTTAGCTGGATTAAAGACAAACAGGCTCAGCAAATTAATATTCCAGGATTCAGTTTGACCATTACTTCAAACAAAGGTTTTTTATCGGCCTACAGCAGTACGCAATTGGCTTTGTCCATTGTTTTGCTGGGATTAATTTTTGGTATTTACAGCCTCTTTCTCTAAACTGCTTGGTATTGAAGTTAATTTGTCCTGTGTACAAACAAAATTGTGCACTATCTTGAAAAATTCCTTATCTTCAAAAAATTGCTCAATGGGATGAAAAAGGAGTATTTAAGCGTGCAACATCTTAATTGGTTAGACCTTACTGTTATTGTCAGTTTTTTTCTGATTATTTTTGGAATTGCCGCCTACTATACCAGACGCGCCGGTGAGAGCACAGGCAACTTTTTTCTTTCCGGCCGAAATTTACCATGGTATCTTGCGGGTACGGCCATGGTGGCTACGACTTTTGCTGCAGACACGCCGCTGGCAGTAACCGAGTTAGTGGCCCGTAACGGGATTGCCGGAAACTGGTTGTGGTGGAATCTGGCTATTGGAGGTATGTTAACCGTCTTTTTCTTTGCCAGATTATGGCGCCGGGCCGGCATCATGACGGATGTTGAATTTGTAGAATTGCGCTACGATGGTAAAGCAGCAGCTGCTTTGCGTGGTTTCAGGGCTGTCTATCTGGGACTTTTCATGAACGCCATTGTGATGGGCTGGGTTAACAAAGCCATGGAAAAAATCTTCTCTGTCGTCCTGCCTGAATTTAACGCCTTTTTACTGGTCGTAATTGCAGCTTCAATTATTGCCATTTACGCTTCTGCCTCCGGACTTTTAGGTACGGCTCGAACGGATAGCTTTCAATTTGTTTTTGCTATGATCGGTTGCATTGTTTTAGCCGTGATTGTAGTGCAACTGCCTCAGGTAGGGGGCATGGCGGCTTTAAAAGCAAAATTGAATCCACAAATTATTAATTTCTTTCCCAAAATCGGAGAGGTCACATCCACAGGCATTACAGGCGGCGCACTGGCGCTCTCCGTAGGCGCCTTTATTGCGCACATTGGCTTACAATGGTGGTCGACCTGGTATCCGGGCGCAGACCCCGGCGGCGGTGGTTACATTGCCCAGCGCATGATGTCGGCCAAGGATGAAAAACATAGTTTGTTTGCGACTTTGTGGTTCACCATTGCGCATTACGCTGTTCGGCCCTGGCCGTGGATTATTGTGGCTTTGGCTGCTCTGGTCATTTTACCCCGTTCGCAAAATCCTGAAATGATTAAACAGGAAAATCCGGCACTTTTTGCCAGGGTAGAACAGGCTTTTCAAAACAAAGCCCTATTGCAATCGGACGATCCGCAATTCAACACACCTGAATTCAAAGCCATGTACGAAAAATACGAAAACACCGTTGATCCTGGCGTAATGTACCCCAAATTGATGTTGCGTTACCTGCCTCCAGGGCTGTTAGGATTGTTAATTGCCGTATTTTTAGCCGCTTACATGTCAACCATTGCCTCGCAGTTAAACTGGGGCACATCTTATTTAATTAATGATTTTTACCGTCGGTTTGTGAAAACAAAGGCATCGGAACAGCACTACGTCATCATCTCACGCCTGGGTATTATTTTTATGACGATTTTTTCCCTTCTGGTGACAAAATACTTTTTAACCACTATTTCAGGCGCCTGGGAATTCATTATTAATGCCAGCGCCGGCATGGGCGCCGTTCTCATTTTGCGCTGGTACTGGTGGCGCATTAACGCCTGGTCCGAAATTTCGGCCATGATCGCTCCGCTTTTGATTTACCCTTTTTCCGTTTACGTGCTTGGCTTAAAATCACCCATTACGCTTTACCCGACTGTTTTTGGAACCACCGTGGTCTGGTTGGTCGTTACTTATTTGACAAAGCCAGTTCAGTTAGAAAAACTAAAAGCCTTTTACAAAAGAACCCATCCCGGCGGCATTGGCTGGAATTACATTCAGAAAATGGTACCGGAAGTAAAAGGCGACAGTGGGTTCGGGCGATTGTTTCTGGATTGGCTACTGGGCGTGATTATGGTGTACGCCTTTTTGTTCGGTTTGGGAGAATTTCTGTTTACCAATTATTTCAAAGGCCTGTTTATCCTTTTGGTGGGAGTAGCGGCCGGTTATCTGATTTATCTGGATTTGAAGAAGCGTGGCTTTGAGACAGTGGCGGAATAAATTGAGGTAGAAGGTAAACAATGTGGATCTGAAAGGCTTTTAAAGAGCAGAATAACCATTTTACCAAATTAGGTTTAGAATGTATTTAAAAAAACTTGTTTTAGGATTTCTTGTTTTTACGCTAAGTTTGACCCTTGTAAACTCCCTGCAGGCCGGTGATCTGGCTTTTGAATCTTCGAATTTGCCAATCGTGGTCATTGACACGCACGGTAAAGCCATTCCTGATGATTACCGGATTGTGGCCGACATGGGCATCATTTACAATGGTCCGGGGCAAAGAAATTACCTGCACCAACCATTTAACCATTTTCAGGGCAAAATCGCCATTGAATTGCGCGGCTCAAGTTCGCAGATGTTCCCCAAAAAGCAATACGCTCTTGAGACTCAGACGGAAACAGGAGAAAACCTGAATGTTTCGCTGTTAGGTTTGCCAAAAGAAAATGATTGGATTTTAAACGGCCCTTACAGCGACAAGACCCTGATCCGTAATGTGCTGATCTACCAGTTAAGCCGTGAAATAGGGCAGTATGCCAGTCGAACCCGTTTCTGCGAGCTAATATTAAATGGCGATTACCGGGGTGTTTACATTCTGATGGAAAAGATTAAACGTGACAAACATCGGGTTAACATCTCCAAATTAAATCCGGATGAAATAGCCGGCGATGATTTAACCGGTGGTTACATCATAAAAATTGACAAAACCGCCGGAGAAGAGGTTGATGGCTGGCAATCTATTTTCCCGCCTTATCCGGGCGCTTTGCCACGCATCTATTATCAGTACCATTACCCAAAACCAGATGAAATTATAAGTCAGCAAAAGGCTTACATTCAAAAATGGATCTTTAATTTTGAGAAAAAACTTTTTGCCAACACATTCATGGATCCGGACAGCGGTTATTACCCGTTGGTCGATTTACAATCTTTTATTGATTTTTTTATTTTGAACGAAATTTCCAAGAATGTTGATGGCTATCGCTTAAGCAGCTTTATGTACAAAGACAGGGACAGTAAAGACCCTAAAATGCACATGGGGCCTATCTGGGATTTTAATCTTGGTTTTGGCAATGCCAATTATTATCACGGTTACCAGATCAGCGGCTGGCAGGTGTTTATCAATTACGATTCCCAGTTCCGTGACTGGAACGATCCCTTTATGGTGCCGTTCTGGTGGGAAAAGATGATGAGCGACAGTGTGTTTGTCAAACAGATTATTCAGCGTTATTCCGAACTCAGGCAATCGACATTGTCACTGGATCACGTTTGGGGCTTGATCGATTCTTACGTCGACACCTTAAGCGAGGCGCAGCAAAGAAATTTTGAGCGCTGGCCGGTTTTGAATCAATATGTTTGGCCCAACTACTACATTGGTCAAACCTGGCAGGACGAAATCAATTGGATGAAAAACTGGATTAAAGAGCGATTGCAGTGGATGGATTCCCAACTGTTTGATCAGGTTCCCCCTCTGCCGCCAAACCGGGTAACTGTGGTTGATGTGGATCATTCAAGTGTTTCGCTCTCCTGGAGTGTTGCTTCGGACAATGTAGGCGTCGCCGGATATGATCTGTACTTAAATGGCCAATACGTCCTTTCCACACGCAATAACAGCGCCACAATCGGAGATTTGCTGGATGATCAAAGCTTTGAAGTCATGGTGAAAACCCGTGATTTTGCAGGGAATCGTTCTGTCAACAATCCGCAAATTTCTTTTAGAACCAAACCCTTTACCACTAAAGACGGGCTGGTCTGCTTAAAAACAACTACTCCAATCGTCATTGATGGTCTGGAAGATGCCGTGTGGGATCAATATGCCTGGCAGTCAGCCGAAAAAATCTTAATGGGATCCATCGACAATGAGCAAGACCTTTCTGTTAAATTTAAACTGGCCTGGGATGAAAATGCCATTTACCTGTTAACTCGTATTATTGATGATGCTAAAGTACGCGATTCCGGCGACAATCTTTTCCTGGATGATGATCTGGAAGTTTATTTTGACATGGATAACTCCAAATCTTCCTATTATGATTTAGGCGATTTTCACTATCGTTTTACCTTTCAGGATTCACTGATTGTGGAAACGCAATTTAATGCAGTAAAAGGCATTACATATGTTCCGCGAATAATGGAAGACGGCTATCAGACGGAAATTGCCTTTCCCTGGTCGGTCTTAAACAGTAGGGCTAAGAATGGTAAACTGATCGGTTTTGACTTACAGGTGAATGATGACGACGATGGTGGCATTCGGGATGGCAAATTAGGCTGGTGGGCCAATAGCGATAATGCCCGGCCTTCGTTATTCGGTCAGGTGAAGATGCGCCTCTTCCCAACCAACCTTGAGACGAGCGTTTCGTTGCCAGACAACTTCATGTTGTTAAATGCCTATCCAAATCCTTTTAACGGGCAAGTGACCATTAAAATTGAACTTTCGGCAGCAGCGTCAGTCCAGCTTGATTTGTTCGATTTAAACGGCCGGCGGCTGAATACGATTTATCAGGGTAAATTGCAAGCTGGTCAAAGTCAATTTCAATTGAATTTAGTCAATAAAGCCAGTAGTCTTTATTTTGTCCGTTTAGTCAATGCGCACACAGGGCAGAGTCAGACGATTAAAGTCGTCATGATTAAATAGAATGCGAGCATCCAAAACTCAATTTAAAAAAGGATTTGTGCGCTGAACAGGGGAGGCGTGAATTGCCTGCCCCGGGCATTTTTTAAACTCAACAATCCCAGTGGAGAAAAATTTACCTTCATTGAAATCTTTGAATTCTTCAGTTTAGCTTTGTTTACAAAATTGTTGTACATCAGCGAAAAGCCAATGGTTGCCCCAACCGCGCTACTGGTTAAAACGATTTTGTGCAAATTTCCGCTATCTTCAGGAGTTAATAAATAGGCAAAACCGGCCGCTAAGAACCCTGCGGCTATCTCACTTAACTCAATAAACAATCCATGATTGTAGGCGAAATCTTTGTCTTTTAGTAAATAATGGCCATAACCAAGCCCTAATAGTGTACCAGCCATAGAGGCAGCGGCAAAGGTTTTACTGTCCCGGGAATCCGTTAGATCAACGAGGGCAATGGGGAGGTAAGCGCCAAGCAGAGCCGTTGATTCAAGCACCCGTGCATCTCCCCGCGAATAATGCTGCCTGGTAGTCAAATACCAGCCACCGGCAAGACCCAGGGCAGAACCAGCTAAAATGCTGGCGCTCCCCCCGCTTGCATCATCAAAAAAACCAGCCGTGACGGCAAAATTCATACCCAATAGCGCGCCAAAATCACCGCCTACGGAGATAGTTTCGGCCGTACTCAAAGGCAATTGGTAATTGGTGGCCACCGTGTAACCGGCAACGCCTTCAAGCACACTGGTCGCAACACTGGAAAGTAACACCGTTTCGCCCTTGACGTGGGATTTAAAGACCAGGGGCAAAAACATGCCATGTACAATCCCTCTAGTTGCACCATAGTTAGCCAGATGAAAAGCAGCATTGGAAACCGGTCTGTCTTTGGTAAGCAGATAGGGAATAAAAAAGCCTGAACTTCCGGAGAACATGTACAGGGCAACCGCCAATTTTCCGCTATTTACCTCCAGGGCGATGGGTAAAACCCAGCCATAATAACCTAACGATAGAGTAGTTGAGGCGATGAGTAATTTGGTGCGACCCTGCTGGTCAAGCGCCATCTGTCGGGGACGCATTTTTTCTAATAGTTGTTTTCGCAGCTCCGCCAGGCTGGCAGGAGTTAAAGGCTTGCGTATCTGATAGTGGGAATTGTTTTTCTCAAATAAGATTTGCAAAACATAGCTGCTATCCGAACTTTTAAACAAGCGAACACTCACTAAACGCTCATATTCGGGAAATAGATTAAATTGCTGGTTGATTTCCGGCTTGACAGTCACAATATTTTTTTCGGGCAACAGAGGAATTTGCTTTTCCTGAGCAAAGGAAAGATCAAGTAGTAAAAAACAAAATATAATGAAGTAATGTCTCATTATGATTTTTACCTGTTATTTAATCGATAAAAGTTAAGATATTGTAAGAAATATTACAAGTAAATAAACTTAAAAAAAATATCTCACACAAATTTTCCATCTTTTTTT
>JAGHBR010000362.1 GCA_021160885.1 Caldisericaceae bacterium | reverse complement strand
TTTTAACACCTTCGTAATTACTATCTGATTATCAATGATTCGAATATCAATTCCTATTTCGCCATTACTAAAGATGTATGGTGAAACAGCCTGGCTTAATTCAGATAATAGGCCAACGCCACAATGTGAACTATTCAGTTCAAATAACATTTTGTTTAGTAATGAAAAAAAATCATCGGTACTATTGCAATTTTCAATTTTGGTTTTGTATTCATCATGCTTTTTATTCCAGTCAATTCCATTAAAATTTGGGTCGTAGAAATGTTCATTAACAGTATTCCAGACATGTTCAAATATTTCAATTTTCGCACTCTTGGGCATTACTTTTTCTTGTGCTTGACAAGAAATGAAAAGAAAAGGAAATATAAAAAACAATATGTATTTAAATCTGTTCATTATCTTAATTCCATGATAAAAAAAGCAAATTGTATTCCATCATAAAAAGCGTGGGAAATGATTAATGGTAATAATCTTCGATATTTATAAAAATAAAAACTCATAATTACACTTTTAAGACCTATGGAAATTATACCAGCTGTACCCTGGTATAAATGTGCTACCCCGATTAATGTAGAGGCCAGGAAAATTACAGCAATATGCCAATTCTTATTGTCATTTACATTCCACAAACACTTTAATAAAAATACTCTTGATAGTTCTTCAAAAAGTGCAATCCCAATCCATAAAACCGGCCCAAACCAGATAATCATTAGCAATGGATTATTTGCTAAATCTATCATTGTATCAATCAATTCAGTATTGGGCGGATTATGAGTAGGTATCCATTGATAAAGGGTTGCTCTTTCTAAGAAGAACATTGCAAAATAAATGACAGTTAAACCTACGCCTGCTAAAATATCCCAATACCAGGTCCCGTTCCCTGAATTAAACGTTTCTTTGAATGTGGCTTTCACCAGGTATTTGTTGAGCGCTAAGATTAGAATACTTATGCCACCGCCAAAAATCAATGGATAAACTGTCATATCAGTTGTCGAGAAATTTTCGGTTTGTGTCAGTCTATACCAAATCATTATGATATTGATTGGTAAGATTGCAATGCTGATTGCTAAAATATTTCGAAATGTATTACTCATAATTTTCAGTTTTCTCCAATCCTCCCCACTATGCGTGCAGGAATTATTGTTCATATCTGCATAAATTGGTGATATGAATACAAATATTTATATTTTCTTTTACGTTTACCTGCTACTTTAACAAAACACTTTTGTTTATGCTTATAACAACCTAACCCAGTTGCTGCGGGTGGCTCAAAAATGGCCGGAAAATTAAAACCGATTACAGCCTCAGAAACAACAATAAAATCGCAAACCATGCCATAAGTTGCAATTAGCAGGTTAAGCCTTATTCCTTTACCCGTTGTTTCAATTTGAACCAAATTCTTTTTGACTGATATTACGAATGATGATATTACGTTCAATGACCGAGTTTATTTTATTGGGTGGCATGGGTAATGTGGTTTCACTAATGACGATCTCGTTCATTGTAATTTTTTGTACCCAATTTGTTGCGAGGTCTTTATAAATGTCCCCTTTGTAATGAGAGCTTCCAACAGTCTGAATTTCTATGTTCGACGCAGGCTTCATGATTGTCTTAAAAGAACTCTCACCCGAATCGTACTCAATAAGAGCACAGGGCCTACCATTCACTACACTTAACCCCTTGAATTCAAGAGTTATTTCACCATTTTTGAAAAATGAACCTTCAGAAATATTGCTTCCTAGATTTACCGGTGGTTCAGAAAATGCTACCTCGTGAACAATTTTTTGGCCAATCTTCTTTAAATCCTGTATTCCATTTCCCGTCGGCGTTGGCTCCGCAAATACATTGGAAAACGAATGGAAATCTATAAATGTGTTATAAACATGATAGGCCTTATCTGGGGTTAAAGCATTACCGTCAGTATCTACCAGATTTTCAAATTTGCCATGATCGATTCCGAAAACTTGACCTTTCTCGTCTATTCCCGCCTGTTTAAATACGTACGTCCAATTTTCAAGCGCCGGTATTGCTTTCTCCAAAGCGTCTCCTTGTTGGAAAGTAAAGCGTAAACAGGTATATTCGTCACCTTCTTTTCCAGCAATCTGGGCCGGAACGCATTTTAGGCGAAGTCGATAAATGTCAGTACCAATACGCGTTCCGTCTAAAGCATAGTTTATGAGTTTGGATTCCATTAAAAAATACTGTATTTCTTGTGAACGTTCACCAGCCAGATTAAATTTTTTAGCCAAAATTGATTCATTAAATGAAGATGATTGAGCTTTAACAAGATTCACAAAAGCCCAAAAAATAACTAAACTAAAAATCGCTAATCTAACTGACTTGCGTTTCATGATCCACTCCTCCACATTTTTATAACGTATTTCGTTACTGTCAATTTTTTTCCCACTAAAGGCGTTTAAGATAACCATGCATTAAACACACTGAACATAAGCTTGCTATTTTTTACAAAGTAATACCCAAACTCGCAAAACGCAAACAGCAACTGTTTTTTTACAAGAACGACTTTTAGTGCACCAGGCAAAAAGGCCAACTAATTTATTGAACCAAATGCAAATTACATAGAAAGGCGGGATAATGTTCAAGACAGGATTTTTGTAGCATAAGCGAAAATTCTGCATATAAGAACAATCAGATGTCTATTCAAAAGGTGAATCTTCGGACTTTTATTTATTAGCTTCCGGAGCTGAACTTATCCAATCTTTAACTTTCACTTCTTTAAAAGCAATGTGTGAATTTCTTTTTGAAAAATTTGATCAATTGGATTAATATTTTATACTAAAGATTTTAACTTATAGCATACAAATCAAGAGCATTAGCATGACTAAAAAATGACAAAATCGTATAAACCGATTACTAAAACCAGTTATTCATTGTAAAAGTTAAAATTTTAGCACCAAAAAGACCAAATCATTAAAATGAATAAGATCACCTATTGCAAGGCCTCACGTGTTTTAGCAAAGGTTTACTCTGCATTTTGTTGATCAATCAGGCGACGCATCATTTGAATATGATTGGCATTTGTGCCACAACAGCCCCCTAAGATGTTAATCTTTAATCCGATTAACTCCCGCAGTTTTTCTTCCATCGATTCCGGTGTTTCATGGTAAACAATCAAATTATTCTTGATTTCCGGCAAGCCGGCATTGGGCTGAGCTAAAATGGGCATTTCGCTCAACTCACGCATCTCACGAACCACTTGTAAAATAACATCCACTCCTTCTCCGCAATTGGCGCCCATTACATCAACATCTGCCTCGCTTAAAAATTTTACTGTTGTAGCTACATCCAATCCCCAGTTGGTGTGCGCGCCGGTCGGGCTTAACTCATAGGTAAAGCTGGCCGCAACAGGCAACGAACCGACCTCTTTAACAGCTTCGATTGCAGCGGCCATTTCCTCCAGAGTAATCATGGTTTCAATAAAAAAGATGTCCACGCCGCCTTCGGCCAGCGCTTCGGCCTGTTCTTTAAAATAGTCTTTGGCCTTTTGCACACTTAATTCACCGTACGGTTCCAGCAGTTCGCCGGTTGGCCCCATGGAACCGGCCACAAACCGCCCCTCCGGACAAACCTGTCTGGCCAGCTCGGCTGCCCGCTTGTTTAAAAGATAGGCCTTATCAGACAGATCATATTTAGCCAGCCGGGCCCTTGTTCCGCCAAAACTATTGGTTTCCACAATATCCGAACCGGCATCGTAGTAATCCTTATGAATTGCCTGCACCACTTCCGGGTGGTCTACATTGTACAATTCCGGACACTCGCCCTGTTTTAGTCCGCGCTTCTGCAGCTCGGTACCCATGGCTCCGTCGCTGAGTAAAATTTTGTTCTGCTTAAGCAGTTCCCGAATGATTGATGCCATTAATCCTCCTCAAAAAGTTTTCATTAAATAATTTCGATTTCCTGCGAATTGTGTTACAATTGGTTGCTCTTTTCCGGATATCTGAAATGTATAGTAAAGCCAAAACCATTAGTAGCATGTAACTGGATTGAAAGCTCTGTTCTTTGATATGCTTTCGCTCATTATAAATTTGGCTGATATCTTCAATAATTCGTGGGCGTCTTTCCTCTTTTATCGCCTGTAAAGAAGGAACATCAGACAGTTTGGCTTCATATAGTTTAAGAGAGCATGTTTTGAATTCGCTCAGCAAAAAGGTACGCAGCAAATCGGTATTTTCATCGTAAATGGCAAAAAAAACACGGTCGATAAATGGCACAAAATGTGTTAAATGCTGGTGAATGAGTTTAATCTTTTTTCCAAGGTTTATAGTAT
>JAGHBR010000058.1 GCA_021160885.1 Caldisericaceae bacterium | reverse complement strand
TAACCATTTTTTTATTCAAATCCTATTTTATTCGTCAGCTGAAAAAAAAGAGAAAAATAAGCAATGATCAAGAAATGAAAGATTGTAGGGAATGAATGTTAAAGCCATGCTTTCCAATGTTTACGTGGTTCAAAAACTTTTACTAAAGTGAAACCGGCTAAAAATCCGCCGATATGAGCAAACCAGGCTACACCGCCCTGTAGGCCCGGCAACAAGGAAAGCCAGCCATTGACAAATTGAAAAATAAACCATAGCGACAACACAATGATAGCAGGTACATGAATAATATCAATAAAAAAGAAAAAGAAAATTAAAAGGGAAATTCGATTGCGGGGAAATTTGAGCAAATAGGCGCCCAATACGCCGGAAATAGCCCCGCTGGCCCCCACCATGGGGATGGTAGAGTGTGGCGCCAAAAAAGTTTGCAGAAGTGCGGCGGCAATGCCGGCCGTTAAATAAAAAAACAAATAGCGCACATGTCCCAGTGTGTATTCAATATTGTCTCCAAAAATGTAAAGATAAAGCATATTGCCAAACAGATGCCCCAGCCCCCCGTGCATGAACATGGAGGTAAAGATGGTAAACGTTGCAAAAGGTTGGTAATCTGGCGAAAAGAATTTTGCTGGTACCAGTCCATAAGTGAAAATGAATTGTTCGGTGTGTTGCTGCCAGAAAAAATAAGCGAAAATATTTAAGGCAATTAATCCGTAATTTACAAACGGAGTGTAACCGCGGGGGCTTTCGTCGGCAATGGGAATCATTTTTTGTATCCTTTAATAAAAAATTCAAGAGATTTTCGACTTATATTGCCGGCCTGGTCTTTAACTTCAACTTGCAACTGGTGCTTACCATTATCGAGTGGCCAATGCGGGATGGCCATCACTAACTTCCGTTCTGGATCCCATTCTGGAATTAACCATTGATCATCAATAAAAATACGAAAGTTCAGATCAGAATCAAGACTCGAAAGCGAATCATCAACAGAAATTTTTACAAATTTTAAATTTTTGTAGGATTGGCCTGCTTTTGGTCTCAAAATTTCAACCACAGGCGGAACGGTATCACTAAGGGCTAAAAAGTTTTTAAACCCTTTTGATTTAAAACTTACTATGTGATTAAGTGTGTCCACCTTTGCTCCTAAAAAGTTGAATCGTCCGCTCCCGTTTAAAGCGTAACATCCAATGGAAGCGGGCGGGAGATCATTAGGCAGGTATTTAATGGTAAAGTTAAGCGGTTTACGTAAAGCCTGGGGGTACCAGCTAAATTGATAATGTGGGCTTAGCAAGGGAATGGAATCTCTTAAACGAAGAAATGATTCGTTCTTTTCAACTGTAAAGATCAGTGTGTCGTAAAGCGCCTGTGGGTTAATATTTATTTTAAGCGAATCATTAAAGAAGCTTAAATTTTGAGGCTTACCTGGATGAATAACTGCAAATTGGACGGTGCTATCAAAAACCGCTTTTTCAAATGATTGAACCACCAGGCGCATTTTTTGAAGTGTGGCAGATTCCGGTTTGACAACCTGTTCCAAAAAGTATGGGGTTAAATGGGTTACCGGCTGAACTGGTTTACCATTCAAAAAGACCTGTAAAGTCATGTCCTGTAGGTGTTCAATTGGTTTGTATTGCACCACCCAATATTTGCCAAGATTGATTAATTTAACAGTCAGGCTGTCTTTGGGGATTGAAAAATCGTGAATAAGATTAAAATGGCGTTGGTCTGTGGTGTTGCCGGTGATTTTTATGCTGTTGGCCGGGCCTGGATTTAAGGTTGCCTTTACCAGCATTTGCTGACCGTTGGTTTTAAACTGTTGCTGAAGAATTTCGTAATATTTAATTTTTTGCCAGCCTTTGCGTTTACTGGCCCATAATTGGAGCTCCTGTAAATGAGCGGGCAGTTGCATTTTGATAAACAACTGATTTTGGATTTGCCTGGCCATTAATACCCGGGGAGAGGTATCAAAGTCCGACTGAATTACACCCTCCACGGTACTGACATTGTTCCAGAAATCGCGCACTTGAATGGTAAAAGGAACCTTGCCATGCTGGACAGTTAAAATGCCATTGCTTTGATCGGTCTGGTAAAAATTTAATTGGTTAAACGGTTCTCTGAACAGTTTATGAAAGCGTTTCTTTTGCAAAGCTTTGAGCGGATAGTAAATTTCCACATCGATTTGAGAAGTCTTGTTAAAATCAAGCGTATCGTAGCTGGCCTTAAAGAGGAGTTTTTGATTAACGGACAATATTTCCTGGTAAAATCCATATTTATTGTAAACATCATTTGCCCGGTCATAACCGCGGATGGCCAGTCCTATTTGGCCTTTGGCGTAGATGGGTTCATTCGGTCGGTAGATTCCATTTTCTTTTTTTAATAAAAAGGTTCTGGGAAGGATTGAACCATTCACTGTGCTGTGTTGGTTCAGTGGGATAACAAGCAATTCCTGTAAAATCGGTGGGATCTGGTCTTTGATTTGATCTTTAAAAAAATGCAAAGGATTGAGCGCATGGTTTTGCGGATCACGAATTTCAAAATGCAGATGAGGCACGCCAATGCCTGTCTGGCCGCTGTAGGCCAGAATTTCGCCTTTTTTAACAGGCCAGTTTTTGGGCTTCCAGTTAATCGAATATCGTTTTCGTCTCAGTTGTTCTTTTCGGATGGCCTGCTCTATTTTGGGAGCAAAACGTTGAAGATGAGCATACACGGCGAAACGGCCGTCTTTGAGTTTTAAATAGATCACTTTACCGTAACCGTGGGGCGAAACGCGAATGCGGTAAATGCGTCCATCGTCAATGGCGAACACCGGGTAACCTTCCTGATTCCAGGTTTTAATATCAATGGCCGAATGGTAGTGGCCGGGGCGGTATTCACAAAAACTGGCGGATAGATATTTGCTGGCAGAAGTTGGCCACAAATAATTTTGTGCTAATAGACTACTTGTGAATAACAGAATGCCCGCGATGAGTCGAGTAAATTTCATTTACATTCCTTTGTTTTCCAATAGGGTAATAAAAAATCTATTATTACGACTTCCTGAGCAAAAATTCAAGTTTTTCCGCATTGGAGTTTGTAAAAAACAAATCCCTTTCCACAAAGGCAATGGAAAGGGATTAGAAACAATAGGGGCAATTTTATTTAAGAACTAAAACTCGCCTTCAACGCCGAGCCCTGGTTTATTATTAAAGACAAATTTGCCATGGTCAACTTTGACTCCGCTAAACGGATCATTGGTAATCAATAAATTGCCGTCTAAATCAGCATAATCCACAAAAGGCGTTAAGTGGGCTGCGGCTGAAATGGCAACCGAGCTTTCAATCATGCAGCCTAACATGATTTTCATGCCCAGCGATTTGGCCATGCCGATCATGCGTAAGGCCTCCTGTAGGCCGCCCGATTTCATCAGTTTAATATTAATGCCATCGTAAGCTTGGGCCAGATTGGGGATATCGGCAGCCGTTTTAACTGCTTCGTCGGCAATGATGGGCATGTCTACTTTGTCGCGTAGCCAGGCCGTTTCATCCAGCATGTGGGCCGGCATGGGTTGTTCAATAAATTCAACGCCCTGGTCTTTAAGCCATTTTATCTTTTCCAGCGCTTCTTCTTTGTTTTTCCAGCCTTCATTGGCGTCCACGCGGATGGGCTTGTCCGTCACGCTGCGTACGGCGTTAATGATTTCGCGGTCGCGGTCGGTGCCAACTTTGATTTTTAAGATGGGATAGGGTTCGGCTTCGCGCACTTTTTGTTTGATAACTTCAACGGTATCAATGCCAATGGAATAAGAAGTTACCGGAGATTTGGCAATGTTTAATCCCCATAATTTGTAAAGGGGCAGATTAAAGGCTTTGCCGATCCAGTCCATTAAGGCAATATCCAGCGCCGCTTTGGCGCAGCTTTGATCCAGAATGGTTTGATCGAGCTCCTCTTTGATATCTACGAAATGGAAAAGATTGTTCTGCTCAAAAATCTTTTTTGCCTCGTTGATTCGTTTTGTAGTTTTCTGATAATCTTCGCCATAGCGAACATTAGGCGCTGCTTCGCCATAGCCAATAATGCCGTTGCGTTCGATTTTAACAAACACGTTGTTTTTGAAGTCGCTGGAATTGCGTGAAATAGTCCAGGTGTGGGCTAAGTTTAATTTTTTTGTTTTGACTTCAATCATGATGTCTCCTGTACCTGTAATCTTTTGATGCGCTTCTTTACTGCCGCAACCGGCCAAAGAATTAAATAGTGAAAATCCTAAAACGGAAGAACCCGATAATTGCAAAAAACGTTTACGACTTAATTTCATGGCGCTACCTTTCATTTTAAAATGCGTTTTATGATTTTTAAAGTTTTTTTACGAAAGGGATTAAAATCTTTGTC
Organism: Caldisericaceae bacterium; assembly: GCA_021160885.1. Classification (GTDB taxonomy): domain Bacteria; phylum Calditrichota; class Calditrichia; order Calditrichales; family Calditrichaceae; genus Caldithrix. The sequence continues at coordinate 8,074 of JAGHBR010000058.1, read as the reverse complement.
CTGCGGATTGAAGCTGTTAATGCGTACTTCCCGATCCTGGTGAATGAACTTGTACCCGCCAAGACTCATGCCTACATGCGTAATTCTTTTTCCTAATCCAAAAAACAACAAATCGCCAGGCTTAACGTTGGAAAAGTCTTCTTTCGGTGTAATTTTCTTTCCCAACAACGCTTGCTGGCGCGCGTCCCTGGGCAATTGAATCCCATGATGGCGGAATACGGTTTGCGTAAATCCGGAGCAATCGGAGCCTTTGGCAGAGTTTCCGCCCCACAAATAGGGGATGCCCATCAGCTGATAGGCCGTTTGCAGCAAATCTTCAGCCGCCACCTGATCCGCTGATTTCATTACGACAAACGGGCCAAGATGTTTTTTTAAGATGTAGCCCTGTCGTTTGTCAGGCGTTTCCACATGCATCCATCGTCCTTTGGCGCCAAGCACTTTTAAAGGACTGTTCATAACAACATCGCATACAGGAATGGATTTTTCGGAGGGCTGACTGTAAATGCGATCCACCGGCCAATAAACCATCGTGCGCCGGGCTTTTTGCCAGTTTTCAACTTCCTGTTTGGTGATTCTTACAAATGAATATTTGGTCATCCATCCTATGTACCCGTAATGGGTTCGCACCAGGTACCAGCTTTTGTATTGTTTAAGCAGGCGCAAAACATTGCCCATAATCGATTGGTCCACTAACTCTGCCGCATGTTTAGGTTCACGTCGTAAGTTGGCCACGCTGACACGCACAATAGCCCAGGAACTATCGCCTAAGTCCGGGTGGGGCAACAGCAACGACTGATCATTTACTTTTGTTTTTAACAGAGAGTCCATTTTTTGCAGAAGAGCGCTGCGTGCCTCGGGAACGGTAGTTTCACCTTTGAGCACCCATTGTCCGTTTTCTTTTTCCAGTTGAAACTCAAAAACGGCCATGCTTAGATCGGGCGCGTAACTTTGTTGTGTTTGTTGTTTAAGCTTTTCAAAAGCATCTAAAATTTGCTGGTCTGAAGAACAATTGAACAAAAAAATTAAGAGGGAGAGTAAAAAAAGAAACTTAATTTTCATGCAGGACTCCTAACCGTTCTTTGAAATTTTTAGTTAATTTAATGTCCGAACCAACTTAATGCAATTGAAACTATTCAAATAAAAAAGCTTTGAGATATTAATTTTTAATAGAAAACACACTTCATGTTTGTCCCATCATCTCCTTAAATTTCCCTTTCTCATGATTGGAGGAGAGGAATTAGTTGCTAAAATTGAAATCAGAAATTTTTGCAGCTTTTTTAGGTCATCACCTTTAATGCGAATTTTAGGTTTTATAAAAACGCTCTAAAAGAAATGTTAAATGTGAACATGAGTAAAAGAATTTTAATTACGACGTGAAGGAGATTCCTTTACAAAGGAAAGAAAACAGATCAAGCAGGAAAATTCAATGGTTAAATTCCTTAAGGCTCATTATTTTGCGCTACCGTCCGGTAGGGTCAGATAAATGTAAGGACGCAGTTTTTCAATCGTCTTTGGGCCGATTCCTTTTACATTATCCAGCTCTTCAATACTCTTGAATGGCCCATGCTCGGTTCGGTAATCGATGATGGCTTGCGCGGTTTTAGGTCCAATCCGTGGTAGTTTTATCAGCGTTTTGGCGTCCGCACGATTAATATCTACACTATGGGGCGCCAGAATCTCTGATTTGCTTTTCTTTTTCGATTTCTTTGTTGTTTTTGTTTCCTGAATAAGTGAAGTTTTGGCAACCGGTTGCAGCGTATCAGCAGACAAAACTTTGAAGAGGCTGTCCTGCAGGGTGTAGTCAAATACCTTGGGCGCATGGGTACCGGGCCCTGACCACTGAATGGCAGCGCTGATGGCCAGAATAAAGGCCACTAAAAGCAGAGCCCGGCGTTCGCTTTTGGTTAAAACAATCATGATGGCAATTTCATTTAAAAATCGCCATCCCTGGCTTAAATACTAAATGCTTCCTTGAATTTATCAAAAAATGATTTATGACTGTTTTTCGACGGGTCTAAATTTTCTGAAGTAGCTAATTTTTCTAAAATTTGCCTTTCCTGGTCGTTCAGTTTGGTTGGTACATAAACCTGAACCTGCACCAACTGATCGCCACTACCTGCACCACGCAGATATGGAATGCCCTTGCCGCGCATTCTTAAAATTTTGCCGGATTGCGTGCCAGGCGCAATTTTTAGCTTAGCTTTACCGGTTAGGGTCGGAACTTCGATCGTGCCGCCTAGGGCAGCCGTCGGAAAGCTGATCGGTAAATATAATACCACATCATTTCCCTGGCGTTCAAAAAGCTCGTGCGGGACTTCTTCGATGTAAATAATTAAATCGCCAGGCTGGCCGCCGCGAATGCCGGCATTTCCTTCGCCGCGTAACGTAATGTAGTTTCCGGTAGAAACCCCGGCCGGTACATTCACTTCAATGGTTTTGCTGCCATCGATCAGCCCGCTACCGTGGCATGTATGACAGGGATTTTCAATAACCTGACCTTCGCCGTTACAACGGTGGCAGGTGGTTACATTCACAAATTGACCAAACAGGGAGCGGGAAACCTGACGAATTTCTCCGCTGCCATGGCAAACAGGACACATAACTGTTTTGCTGTACTTGGCTGAACCGGTACCGTTACATTCCGGGCAGGCTACTTTTTTCCGAACCTTGATCTTTTTGGTAACCCCGGTGGCAATTTCTTCTAAGGTCAGTTTTAATTTAATCTGTAAATCACTTCCTTTACGAGTAACCTTACGTCGCCGGCCACCGCTGCGCGAAGATCCAAAAATATCGCCAAAACCAAAGCCAAAGCCTTCTTCCATAAACTGGCGCAATGCATCGGCCAGATCAAAATCGGTAAAATCAAACCCCTGAGCGCCAGCGCCGGAACCTACGCCGGCATGGCCGAATTGATCGTAACGTCTGCGTTTTTCCGGATCGCTTAAAACAGCGTAAGCTTCGGCTAATTCTTTGAATTTTTCTTCGGCTTCCTTATCGCCAGGATTTTTGTCAGGATGGTATTTAATAGCTAATTTTCGGTAAGCCTTTTTTATCTCTTCCTGCGAGGCGTTCCGATCCACCCCTAATATTTCGTAATAATCTCTATTTTGTGCCATTTCTTCACCTATTTAGCGACCAGCACCTGCGCGTGCCTGATCACCTTTCCATTTAATGTGTAACCTTTTAAATGCTCATCTACAATATGACCGCTCGGATGCTTGTCCGAATCCACCTGCATTAAAGCCTGATGTTTTTCAGCGTCAAACTCCTGTCCTACCGATTCGATGGGTTTTAATCCCTGTTTCTCTAAGATTTGCATCATTTTTTTGTAGATCAATTCAACGCCTTGTTTTAATGATTCGACATTTTGATTTTCATCATTAGCATGATTCAAAAAACGTTCAAAATCATCGATCACCGGCAGTAACTCTAAAATGAGTTCTTCGTTGGCGTTCTGTAGAATTTGTAAAAACTCTTTTTCTTTGCGTCGTTTCATGTTTTCGAACTCAGCAATTCGACGCAAATTTTGGTCTTTTAAACTCTGATTTTCTGCTTCTAATTTTTTAATTTTTTCTTCTAATTCTTTGATTTTCTTTTCATATTTACTTTTTGAACTATGAGCCTTTTGAGAAGTTTTTTGACTCTTGTGTTCAACTTTTTCTTTAACGTCTTTATCACTCATATTACAATACTCCTTTTTCGTTTTCTTATGTCATACCTAATTTGCGCGTAATGGCTGTGGCCATGTACTCAACCAGCGGAATTACTTTTTGGTAGCGTAAACGCATGGGGCCAATTACCCCGACCACGCCTAAAATATCACCCACTTTGTAGGTTGAAGTAATTACGCTACAATCGCGCATGGGAGCTAATTCGTTTTCCTGACCAATGGTAATTCTAATGCCAGGCGGTTGCTCCCGTTTTTCCATGAAATGAAAGATGTGTTCTTTATCTTCTAAAATTTGAATTAAATTCGAAACACGTTGAATATCGGTAAATTCTGGCTGATGCATTAAATAATTGGTGCCGTGCAGCCAGTAGTTTTCGTAGCGCGAAAAATCAAAAATCCGGTCAGCTGTTTTAGAAAAGAAACGCACCAAGCCGGTTTTTTCCGATTTTAAATCGGACATGACATGAGCGAATGAATTCTTGATTTCGCGTAACGTTTTACCGTAAAAACGCTGGTTTATCTTCCTTGCCAAACGGTGCAGGTCGTCTTTATCTACCTGATGGTTAACTTCAACTAAAATGGTGCGCACTTGCTGATCTTTAACGGCCAAAATAACCATCACACGTGTTGCCGAAACAGGAATCAGGTGAACACGTTCCAGTACGGCTTCGTAAAATTTAGGTGTAACAATGATCCCCACTTGTTTGGAAATTTTGGCCAGAACCGTGCTGACCTTGCTCATAAAGAGCTGTACATCGCCATCGTACTCTTCAATGGCCAGTTGAATTAATGCTTCCTGAAATTCGGTTAGTTTGCTTTTCTTTAACAATTCGTTCACGTAAATGCGATAACCCGCCGAGGTGGGTATTCGTCCGGCCGAGGTGTGCGGTTGAGTCAAATAACCTTTTTCCTCAAGACTGGCCATAATCCGCCTTACCGATGCAGGCTTTAAATCAATTTTCGCTTTTTGCGAAATCTGAGACGAGCCTACCGGCGTAGCCGTATCAATAAATTCCTGAATAACCGTCTTTAATATTTGCTTTTCCCGATCACTTAAGCGCATCATTTTTTTGCTATTTTATTAAATTATTAAATTTACTTTAATTTTACACTATGTGTCAAGATAGCGTAACTTGACACTGATTTCAACTTCTTTTTGCTAAACGATTAAATATTCGAAATGTTCAGATTGGAGTCAAATCGTTATATTGTTAGATCAATACAGTAGCAGAAAGTTACAGAATGGCATTAGTTCCGGTGAGCATACAGCCATGGAATCAAAAATCCGAATTCTATAATAGTTAAAAATAATCCAATTGTAAATATCCAAATTAAAATCGCGGTGAGAATGGAGATTTTGATTTAGAAACCTTTGAAAAAATCGGGGATTCTCCAAACCTGTCATTCCGCACTTGATGCGGAATCTAATATTTACAATAACATGGAGATTCCTGCCTGCGCGGGAATGACATTCTCAATGATTTTTTCAAAGGTTTCATTTAGTATTTGTTTCAAAGTATGTGCATCGGTCTTCGATGTAAGTGTACTTTTCCGCTTTAATAAAAATCAGGGGCCCGGGGGAAGAACAGAAATCTTAAGTTTCGTCCCATTTAAACCAGTTTTATGCTAATAAATGTTTTATTTTTTCAAGTTCTTCTCTAAAAACTCCAAAATCTGTTGAGCATGGGATTTGTTGTTTACTTTTTCAAAAACATGAAAAACGGTGCCGTCCCCATCGATGAGATATGTTATTCTTTTGGGAAACATAAAACCTGTCAAGCTGCCTTTGGCGTCGTATGCCTCAGCTACCGATTTTGTGGTGTCTGAAAGCAAAGTGAAGGGCAGGTTGTATTTTTCTTTAAATTCTTTGTGTTTTTGTGGTTTGTCATAACTAACACCTAACACCACCAGACCTTTTTCCATTAAGGCTTCATAATTGTCACGCAGGTTACAGGCTTCTGCAGTACATCCTGGTGTAAAATCTTTTGGGTAAAAATAGAGCGCAACCATTTTTCCACGATAATCGGACAGATGATGTACATTACCTTCACTGTCTTTTAATTCAAAATTCTGGGCTTTTACTCCTGGTATTAACACATTGCCTCCCATGGCCAAACCGGCAAAAATGATTATGATGAATAAGATATAAAGTGTTTTCATTTTGTTCCTCATGTTTTTCTTTTTTCAAACGGTGCAACGGGCATTAATATTCCGACTTGCTTCTTTTTGAATTTATTGTAAAATTATTGTTAGAATCAGGAGGAAAAAATTGCAACTGAAACCAGTCCTACTATTAGCTGATAGTCAACTGTTGTTCCGGAAGAAAGGTGACGTTAACTTTTTGCAATTATTTTTGTCTGACCTGAAAAAAGGTAAGGCCGCCTACATTGGCGCGGCTAATAACGATCGCCCTGAGTTTTACCAGATTTTTACTTCAGCTTTATCCGGCTTTGAAGCGCTTGAATGCCGACATGTTAAACAGGAATTTACAGAGGAAGATCAGCGATTTTTAAATGAAGCGAATTTGATTTTATTGGCCGGCGGCGATTTGCATAGGGGGTGGCAAATCATGAAAGAGACCGGTATGAGCCAGTTTATTATCAACCGTTATTACAAAGGAGCTTACTTGATTGGCGTTTCTGCCGGGGCGGTTCATTGCGGCCTGGCTGCGCTTAATGAACAGGGAGATTTGCTGGAGCTTTTAAAATGTTTGCCATTTGTAGTTGATGTGCATCAGGATCAGGAAAATTGGGAGAGATTGAAGAAGACAATCGAAACTTTTAACAATCCTTATGTCTTTGGCCTGGGGATTCCATTGGGCTGCGGGGTGATTTACCATCCAGATCATTCTCTGGAACTGCTGAATAAACCAGCTTTCCTTTTTGAGATGAAAGAAGGAAATATTCAAGGACAAATGCTGTTGCCAGAGAAATTGAAAACCGAAAAACAGGCGGGAGAACCATGATTGAGAATCTTCTTAAAGATATTAATGGATTTTTAGCTAATTTTCCATTTATCAAAGAATTGTTCATATTAATTGCAATTTTAATCGTTTCGTTTTTGGTTTACTGGGCCATCAAAAAGCTGGGCGTTCGGCTTTCAAACGAATTTGCCAGGCACACCAAAACAAAATTTGACGATATTCTAATAGAACATAAAGTGATTGATATTGTTGCCCGTTACATTCCGTTATTGATCATTAAAAATACACTGTTCTTATTGCCCATTATGGGCCCAACGATTGATGCCATCATAAATTTGCTTTTTGTTTTTCTGACAGCCCGCTTAATTTCAGCTTTGCTAATGGCTGGCAACAGCTACTACGAATTAAAACCGAAGGCACGCAAACGGCCGATTAAGAGCTATCTGCAAGTGGTGATCATTATTGTTTATGTGGTGGCCATTATCATCATGATTGGGATTTTAACCCACCAACCGCCCTGGATGCTGCTAAGTGGTTTGGGTGCTATGACGGCTGTCATCCTGCTTATTTTTCGTGATACCATTTTATCCTTTGTAGCCGGATTACAAATTAACATGTACGATTTATTGCATGTGGGCGACTGGATCGAAATGCCGCAATTCGGCGCTGATGGCGATGTGGTTGATATTGCTTTGCACACCATTAAAGTGCAAAACTGGGACAAATCCATTACCATTGTCCCGACTTACAAAATACTGGACAATTCATTTCGCAACTGGCGGGGAATGAAGCAAGCCGGCGGGCGTCGTATTAAACGCGCCATTTATATCGATCAAAATTCCATTAAATTTTGCGACCGGCAAATGATTGAACGTTTTCAGAGAATTCAGTTAATTAGTGACTACGTAAAAAATAAACTTGAAGAACTGGAACGTTACAATCGTGAACACAACATTGACGAAAGTGTTAAGGTGAATGGCCGGCGGATGACCAATATCGGCACGTTCCGCGCTTACGCAGCTGCTTACATTAAAAGTCATCCTAAAATTAATCAAAACCTGACCAAAATGGTGCGTCAGCTACCTCCGGGGCCGCAGGGCCTACCCATTGAAATTTATGCTTTTACCAATGATATTCGCTGGGAAGTGTACGAAGCGATTCAGGCCGATATTTTTGATCATTTGTTGGCAGTGGTGCCGGAATTTGGTCTGCGTATTTTCCAGAATCCCAGCGGTAAGGACTTTTACGAATGGTCAACGCGCATTCATTCTAATCCTTAAGGCAGAAGCCGGTTATTGGCCACCGAAACACTTTTAAAAAATTTTGAATTTTGAATTTTAAATGTTGAATGGGGACTTCTGGTTCATTTTCAATTGCCAGTCGTTGATTTGTCCTGTTTAAGTAATCATTATTTTGAAAGCTTTGAAATAATAATTTTTATTAAAAAACTCACCCCCTGTTTCCCCCTCTCTTTATTAAAG
>JAGHBR010000065.1 GCA_021160885.1 Caldisericaceae bacterium | reverse complement strand
TTTACACCAATAAATTGAGGGCTTTTTATGGACAGTATTTTTCAAAAATTCGAAACTGTTTTTACGTTTACCCTTTTTTCTATCAATCAAACGCCGGTAACTCTGGCTTCTATCATTTTATTCTTCCTGATGATTGTTCTTTTCTACCTGTTTTCCAAAATATTTAATCGCTTTTTGTTGAAGCGGGTGTTGAATAAATTTGGCGTTGAACCGGGTTTGCAATTTACTTTAATGCGCGTTAGTCACTATTTGCTGATAATAACCGGGATCATCATTGCCTTTCAGTTCATTGGTATCGATCTTAGCGGATTGGCTGTTATTTTGGGACTTCTTTCTGTTGGAATTGGTTTTGGTCTGCAAAACATTACTTCTAATTTTGTCGCAGGCCTGATATTATTGTTTGAACGGCCTATTCAAATTGGCGACCGCGTAATGATTGGTGACTTGGAGGGCGATGTAACCGATATCAATATTCGCTCAACGACCATTCGTACGCTTAACAATGTTTCTATCATTGTACCAAATTCTGAATTTATTTCCAACAAGGTGGTTAACTGGTCGCATGGTGATACAAAAGTGCGCATCGAAGTTAAGGTCGGCGTGGCTTACAGCTCTGATCTTGACCTAGTATTAAAGACTCTGAAGGAAATTGCCCTTGAACACCCCAAAGTTTTAAAACGTCCTGAACCGCAAGTGATATTTGAAAGTTTTGGCGATTCCGCCTGGAATTTAAATTTACGGGTCTGGTTGCCAGACCCACATAAACACCATCAAATAAAGTCTGAATTAAATTGTGCCATTGTCCGAAAATTTCGCGAACGAAACATCGAAATTCCTTTTCCACAACAGGATGTGTATGTTAAAGAATTACCTGTTTCTAAAGAGAATTAAAATCAAGTTACTCATTATTTAATAGTTTTTAATATGAATCACAGCAATCAAAAGACATTTTGTTTAATATTTAAAAGATTGAGTCGATTAAAAAAATTCAATGTCAATGAAAAAAGGAAATAGCCATGAAAAAATTACTTTTAACCATCTGGATCGGTCTTTTCATTTTTGCCTGTGTTCCTACCAATAGGCCGCTTGAGCAAAAACCCACCATTTCTGTTGATCCGTTTGTGCAAAACTGGTTGGAAAAGCCAGCTTCCTTAACATCAGAACAGATGGCAATTCTAGTAATCAGTAAGGCCCCACTAAAAGAGTACAGTTTTTTAAAGCATGCCAAAGGAAACTATTACACCGGCCATGTTACCCGTGATCAATTGCAATTATTGCTTAAAGACAAACGAATTTTACGTATTTCCGGCGGTGAACAAAAACTTCATCAAAAATAATTTAATATCGGGAGTAGATTATGCGCTTTCTTGTCTTTCTTTTTTTGAGCATTTCTTTATTGTTTGCTCAGTTTGTTGATCCCTATTTAACGCATCAAACCAAACGCTCTCTTTATAAAAAAGCAGGCCAACAGACAATTCATATTTTAGTCAAAGGTGAAAGAGGTATAGGTGATCGGCTTTTTAAGCATGGCTTTGATGTGCAAAGCGATTTGGGGGAATTTGCCACCGTAAGCCTACCAACCAGCCGGCTTAACGATTTACTCAAAATCAAGGGATTGAAAAGAATCGCTTACGGCCCCAAGGTTAAGCCATTAAATTCCCTTGCTGTACGTTACCAAAACGTTTATGCCGCTTATAAAAAAGGCTACACTGGTAGCAATGTGGTGGCAGGCATCATCGATACTGGTATTGATTTTTACCATCCGATGTTTATTAAGGATGGCAAGACACGTATTCTGGCAATTTGGGATCAAACCATAGATGGCAATCCGCCTGCGAGTTACAGTTATGGAACTGAATTTACCGAAGCTCAGATCAATCAGGACCTGAATTCTGGAAATCCATACAGTGTGGTGAATCATCATGACACCGATGGGCATGGCACACATGTGGCGGGTTCCTTTGTAGGAGCCGATGCAACCACCACACCACCAGATACATTGAACGGCGGCGCCCGAGAAGCCAGCATTGTAGTCGTAAAAACAACCTACAAAAACGCAGACATTTTGGATGCGATTAATTACATCTTTGACATTGCCGATCAACAGAACAAACCATGTGTTATTAATATCAGCCTTGGCCATCAATATGGCCCGCACGACGGAACAGACGATTTCAACAGTGCGGTGCAAAATCTTGTAGGGCCGGGACGGATCATTGTCCGCTCTGCAGGAAATGATGGGGCAAGACCTTTACATTACTATAAAGAAGATGTGGTGAGTTCTGAGGATATTCAATTTGGTTACACAAAATATTTAACCCTTTGGTTAGAAAAGGGAGATAATATTTTGTCCGTCAGTTTAAGCTGGTCTTCCGGTTCCATTAATAATGTGCCACAAAACGGCCATAAAACCAGCGATGGGATCGACGTTTACTTATTGCCCGCTTCCTCACACAGTAATGGTAAAATTGGCGTTTATGTGTTTATGGATAACAATAATCTTAAAAATGAAACATTTACTTTAACGCTAAACGGGCTTTCGGATACCAACCACAACAGCAAAATTGCGCGTCATGCCTGGGCTGACAGCTCTGTTATTGATCAGCCTTATGGCGCGTTTTCTCAGGGAACGCTTTACGGCAACAATTTCTATCCTTACACCCTGGCAAACGATGCCTGTACGCCACGCGTCATTTCAGTAGGCGCTTTTATTACGCGGGCAACATGGCAAGCCAGTAACGGCAACTCTTATCATTATCCAAACAGCGGCGATGAAGGAGGCATTGCCTCCTTTAGTTCCATCGGCCCCACCGGCGATGACCAACAAAAACCGGATGTTATTGCCGGGGGTACCATTGTACTTTCGGCCAGAAGCCGTGATGCCAATTATGCAGTGGAATTTTTGCCCCCTGCGCCTTACACTAATCATTACGCCTATATGCAGGGAACTTCCATGGCTTCACCCGTTGCTGCCGGAGCCATCGCTTTGCTGCTGAGCAAAAACCCGGATTGGGGCCCCGAAGAAGTATTAGACTATCTTTCCAAACATGCACAGGGCACTCACCGCGATCCGGATGTAACAGCCGATCAGGTGAAGGTAAAAGACAATCCAAACACCTGGGATCGGGTGTTTGGTTTTGGAGCTATTGATTTAACCGATGCCTTTACTACAGACACGATTATTGAAGGGCCAGGACAGTCTCCGAATAACTTTGTCTTGTTGCAAAATTATCCAAATCCATTTAATCCGCTAACTACAATTGAATATTATTTACCTGAAAGTCAGCAGGTTACTTTAAAGATTTTTAATTCAAAAGGGCAGTTGATTTCGACTCTGGTTAAAGAAAAACAATTAAAGGGCAAGAAAAAAGTGGTGTTTAATGCTTCACCTTTTGCCAGCGGTGTTTACTTTTATCAATTGAAAACGGATCATGGGCAAATTACAAAGAAAATGGTGTTTTTGAAATAGTGTCAAATGACCATAGGATGGTGTAATGTCCTGCTATGATTGAAGAAAAGTTTTTTAAGGCTGTCTCAAATCGAGTTTGTTGAATGTTTAAAAGGCGCTGTTTTAACGCCCACTTTCTTCCTCTGCTATCATTGAATACGAGAGGAAAAAAGTGGGCATTCTTTAAAACAAATTCCCATTAAAATGTACTATTTTTAATTTTTTGAAACCTTTTAAAAAAATCGCTAAGAATGTCATTCCCGCGCAGACGGAAATCCCTAAGTTGACAGGGTTGGAGAATCCCCATTTTTTTAAAAGGTTTCAATAAATGGTTAATCATAACTTTACAATCGATAGCTTGGCTATTGGGAACTTGTAACCTAAAATTAGCACATAATTGTAGAAGCCCTTTCAAAATTTAACATTCAAAATTCAACATTTCTTGAGTGTTCGGTGTATTTCGCTGGCGCTCAATTTTGACTACCACTGGACTGCTT
>JAGHBR010000172.1 GCA_021160885.1 Caldisericaceae bacterium | reverse complement strand
TGAAGGAATGTCCTGCGGGGTGGGATCATAGCCTAATTCCACATCCCGGCCTACACCTGCATGAAATACAACCACCAGATCGTATTGCGTAAAATCCACGGCACCGCTTTGATCCGCAGCCTGAATAGCATCTACAAACAGCTGGCTGATGCCTTTATTTATCTCTTCGTCGGTCGTGTTGGGATTGTAATCGCCCATTGGTTTGGGTAACTGGAAGGCGCCGTACTCTTCTGCAGGGAAGACATCGCCCTCAATGAGTAAGCGTCCTTTAGAAACCTTTTTGAAATAATTGGCAGCGGCCGTAATTTGATCTTCAAAATATTGTTTGTTGTGCGGAGCCGGATCAATGGCATAAGGATCGGTGGTCACCGAATCGACCATAAACAGGCCATTGCCGGTGGTCAGCAGATTATCGTCTGGTTGGAATTGCACGCGCAAGGCACAGATTTTAATCGTAGTAACATCAGCAGGCGTTTGTGCATACAAAAAAAGATTGTTCAGCAAGACAAGGACAATACTTGCCAGCAAAAAGAAATTTGTTTTTCTCATGGTGATCTTCTGTTAGCTTGTTTCTGGCCAAAATCAGTAAAAAAAACAGGGGAGTCAAACTCCCCAATTTATTTAGAACTTAATACCAAGACTGAAGCGCATGGTTTCAGCCAGAGGATGATCTTTAGAAGCAGAAATATAACTAAAATCGATATTAAACAGATTAAAGCCAATTCCGCCGCCAAAGGTCACAAACTTACGATCACCAAAGCTCGGGTCTTCGTAAAAATAACCGACACGCAAAGCAATTAAAGAGCCATAGGTGTATTCAACACCTATGGAATGTGTAAAACGGCGCAGGCGTTCACTCAAATCCCCTTTCACCCAAACCGAATAAAAAGCGGCCTTAAACACACCATCAGATGTGCCATCAGCATAACGATAAACCAACAAACGGTTCGTGTCGTACACGACTAACACTTTATTAAAACCATCATCAAAAGCAGTGTAAGCCAGGCCAAGGCGTAAATTGGTAGGCAGTGGATCCGCCTGTTTTCGGTCAATGTAGGTTACTTTTGGGCCAAAGTTGGAAATGCTGGCTCCAAGACTCAAACGGTTATCAAAAATGGAATAAGCAGGCACCCAGCGCACGCCCACATCTACTGCAAAGCTGGTGGCACGACCATCGCGGTCTTCTGATCCAACCGACACATCACTCAAATTACTTTGAATAATTTTAGCATTGACACCAATACCAAGATTCTCTTTTAACTTGGTAGCGTAGGCCAGAGAAATGGCGTATTCGAAAGAATCAAAAGTTCCCAATTCATTGCCGGTTTCATCAGTCCAGACATTTTTACCAAGATTTAAAAAGGTGATGCTGGCGCCAAACATGCCCAGACCATCAATGTAATAACGACCGGCGGCGTAATCGTAAAACAAATCGCTAAAATTAAACTGAGGTAACCAACGAGAATGCATTAAAGTCAATTGACGTGGGCAATCCACAGCGGGATCTTCATATTGAAATGCCAGACCAGCCGGATTCCAGTAAATGGCTGTGGCATCGTTTACCAGAGCCACGCCTGCTTCACCTAAACCGCCATTACGAGCGCCAGGGGCAATTAACAGGAAAGGCACGGCTGCTTCGCCCTGTGCGTAAAGATCCTGCCCAAGCATTGAAATCATTAAAACAGCAAGCAGAATGATTGCTAACTTCTTCATAATCAAACCTCCAAAATAAAAAACCGGTTTATTTGGACAGCCTACCTTCACTTCCAAATAACCGGCACCTATTATGCCTATACGCTGATTGTTAAAGGTAGACTGTAAATTTATGTCAATGAGAACAAATCTCATCAATTTCCTTTAACAAACAGCTTATAGGCAAGTTCCTCATACTTTTTCATACTTTTCAATTTAAGTAAAGAGAATTTAAATGGTTAAAATCAATAAGTCAAGAGCATTTTCAGAGTATTATTAAAATTTTTGCGCTTCATCAATCAGCATAATAGGAATATCGTCTTCGATGCGAAAGATTAACCGGCATTTGCGACAAATGAGGGTATTTTCCTCTTTATTGTATTCTAACTCCCCTTTACACTTAGGGCAGGCCAAAATATCCAGCAACGCTTCGTCCAACATTTTCCTACTCCGTCTTGATTAAACAAGTTAATATCAGAAATTATTTCAACTTTTTAAAAAATACAAGAGCATTATTATGACAACCAAACCAGATGATTATTCAAATTACATACTTCGTATTTGAAATTTATTCTCTTTTCGAATTTCGTATTTCGGATTTCGAAATTTTAAACTTTTATCCTTTCATTTTCTCAAGAAAGAATTCAGGCGGTCGAATCGGCTTCCCCTTTTCATTCATAAAGGCATGTAAGCTGAAACCTTCGCAAATTAAAGTTCCCTGGCGAAATACCTGATAGTCTATTTTTAAGCGCGCCTTATTCAATTCTGCAAATCGAGCCACAATGCGTAAAGAATCGTCAAAAAAAGCCGGTTTGAAATAGCGGGCAGAAACCTGCAAAACGGGCAACAAGACGCCATCCTTTTCCATCTGAGCGTAAGATAGCCCCATTGAGCGGAATAACTCAATTCTGGCCATTTCAAACCAGACAATATAAGCCGAATGGTGTGCAAACTTCATTTGATCGGTTTCAGCGTAGCGCACACGAAAATCAACTGCAAACTCCATCACTCTTTCCAGGCGCCCATCTTGCTAAATTTTTCCAATCGCTGTTGTAAAAGTTTTTTGGTCGGTATTTTTATCAGTTGTTTCAGATGTTTCAGGATGGCTTCTTTTACAAACTTCGCCGCCAGATCAGGGTCCACATGAGCTCCGCCTTCTGGTTCTTTAATGATTTCGTCTATGATGCCAAACTTAAGTAAATCCGGAGCTGTCACTTTCATGGCTTCGGCTGCTTGCGGAGCATAGGCTGCGTCACGCCAAAGAATAGCCGCACAACCTTCCGGGCTAATGACCGAATACCAGCCGTTTTCAGCCATTAAAATCCGATCGCCTACGCCAATGCCCAGGGCACCGCCCGATGCACCTTCACCAATAATGACGTTAATTATTGGTACCGGCAAGCGAGCCATACGCATTAAATTGTAGGCAATGGCTTCGGCCTGTCCGCGTTCTTCTGCGCCAATACCCGGGAATGCGCCAGGCGTGTCGATTAAGGTAATGACTGGTTTATCGAACTTAGCGGCTAATTCCATCATACGCATGGCTTTACGGTAACCTTCCGGATGAGGCATGCCGAAATTGCGGTACAAATTTTCCTTGGTGTCTTTACCTTTTTGCTGACCGACTACCACTACCGAAAAATCATCAATTTTGGCCAGTCCGGCTACAATGGCCTTGTCATCAGCAAAGCGGCGATCGCCATGCAGCTCTTCAAAATAATCACACATGCGCTCAATGTAATCTAAAGTATAAGGCCGTTGAGGATGGCGGGCCAACTGGACACGTTGCCAGCGTGATAAATTAATGTAAATTTCATGGCGCAATTCTGCTGCCTTTTTCTCCAGCCTTCGGATGTCTTCATCCAGATCCAGATTACTGGCAACCGCATATTCACGCATTTCTGCAATTTTTTCCTCAAGATTGACAATTGGCTTTTCGAATTCCAGCACAAAGCGTTGCTTTTTTTTAGCCATTTTTAATTCCTACAATTTTTTTATTAAACTTAAAAAGCGTAGTTTCCAGACCAGAAAAACCGCTTCCCACATAATTTTCTTCGATAATTTTGATTCGCCGTAAACGCGATCTACAAAAATAATGGGAATTTCCTTAATTTTAAATCCCTTTTCCCAGGCTTTTACATTGAGTTCGATCTGAAAGGCGTAGCCATTGGATTTAATGCGGTCAAAATCAATGGCCTGCAAAACTTCCTTTCTAAAACATTTGTACCCTCCTGTGCAGTCGGCAATGGGCACACCCGTTATGATTCGCGTGTAAAGATTAGCAAAGTAACTCAGTAAAAGTCGTTTCAACGGCCAGTTGATTACGTTTACCCCTTTAATGTAGCGCGAGCCAATAACCAGGTCATGCTGCTGCATCTCCTTTAAAAAATTGAGCAGCTCTTTAGGATCGTGCGAAAAGTCGGCATCCATTTCAAAAATGTAGTCAAAGCCCTTTTCAAGCGCTACACGAAAGCCGGCAATATAGGCTCGCCCCAGGCCTTCCTTTCTCTGTCGTTCCAGCAGGAAAATTCTTTCGTCTTCCTTTTGCAATTCTTTGATGATATCGGCGGTTCCGTCCGGTGAATTATCATCAACAAAAAGAATTGAAATCTCCGGCACATGGCGGCGGATTTCCTTGACCAAACGTTCGACATTCAGAGCTTCGTTGTATGTCGGTATTACAATAACGGCATTTTTAGGATCAACCATCGCTGAGCGCTAATTCCTTTTTCATTAGTTTCAAAGCATCGGTTAGTGAATTCGGCTCCCATCCGGTGTAATTAATCAACTTGTAAATTTTAAATGCTGAATTCATCGGCCGGGGCGCTTTTTGATTTAAATCCTTTGTTTTAATGCGTTCTATCAAACTGGCATCCAAATCAAAGACTTCGGCAATTTTTAAAGCAAAATCATAGCGTGAAATAATATCCGGCCCTGAAACATGAAAAAGACCGTAGGCCTCTTTTTGTAATAAACGCTCTATTGCTTCTACAAAATCGGGCGCGTAAGTAGGCGTCCCGATCTGGTCATCAACGATACGAATTTTTTTGTTGTTTGTCAATTGCTCGATGACCCAGGTTACAAAATTGTGGCGCACTTTATTGCCCACCCCAAACAGCACCTGAGTTCTGGCAATAATGTATTCTAAATTTGAATTTTCCACAACGTGTTCACCCGCTAATTTGCTGCGGGCGTAATTGCCTCTTGGATTTGGCGTATCTTCTTCCGAATAGGGCCCGGCCTTGCCATCGAACACATAATCGGTCGAAACATGAACAAAAACTGGTTTAAAAGAACTGCTGGCGTCTACCAAGTACTCCACCCCACGAACATTGACTACCCAGCATTGATCAGGGACTTCTTCACAGGCATCGACTTTGGTAAAAGCCGCTGTATTAATAATGACCTCAGGCTTTACCTTTTGTAAAAAGTCAACGACCTTGGAACGATTGGTAATATCTAATTGAGTGTAAGACTTAACGTATTCCAACGGGAAATATGCTTCATCTTCAAAAGATGCGGCGTAAATTTCAAATCGATTTTTCAGCTTTTTGATGATATTCTGCCCCAACAAACCATTTGCACCAACAACGACTAAACTGGTCATATTTTTTTACCCAACTATCTGATTAAATTTTTCAACCAAAACAGAAACTTCTGGCAAACCTTTATGGCTGCCCGCTGCCGCTGCCAGACTTGTTGCTTTTTGAGCCGCTTTTCGGACATCTTTGTGGAAAGCGTAAAAATAAGCAAATCCCGCCAGAAAAACATCTCCGCATCCTGTAGGATCGATCACTTTCACCTTTCTTTCCGGTTTCTGCACATATTTTTTAATTTCTGCGCCTTTTCTGTAAATGTGCAAACTACCATGTTTGCCTAGGGTTAAATTAACAATTTTATTTTGATCAAAGCAAAACAATTTGTAAAATTCCAAAACATCCAGAGATGTGAGCATCCTAAATTCAGCTTCATTAAACTGAACAATGCTGCTGTACTCAATCCACGATTCCGCATCAGCCAATTTTCGATATCGACGTAGCCCATTGTTCAGTCGCTCAAGCGTCAGGCTGTGGATGTCGATCAGGCTTAGTCCCTTAAATTGAGACCCGAAAGACCTGAACTCATTCAGTTCCATTTCCCAGCCTGAAATAAAATTGGCCACAAACACATCACTTTCTGCAAACGGCGCCAACTGTTTGGCCGTTAGCGGTGGCATGGGATTCAAAGAACGCTCTTCTCTGGTTTCCGCCGTAAAGTAACGCAATTCAACACAATTATTTGCACCTTCATGCCGGTAAAGGCCCGTTAAATTTACACGTCGGTCATCTTTGAAGTGTTGAAACACTTGCTCATAAAAATCATTCCCCACATAACTAATTGGAATGATTTCATCATTTTCGCCGCAAATGGCTCGCAAAGCCTCAATTGAATAGAACAAGCCGCCTTTGCTTTCGGTTACTTTTCCATCTAAGCCAATTATCCGATCTTTAAGAAAAGTACCCAAAACAGCGATCTTCATAGTCATCCCGCTTACCGTTCTTTGCGGGCATCTTTTTCAACTCTAAAGGTACGGGCAATTACTTCCAGTTGGTCTAAATAAGGCTTTTTAAGATGCCCCGGAGCCATCACGGCAATATCAATAAAGTACAACGAAGAGTCAGCCGGATAATCGATAACATAGGTTCTAAAAGGGCCACCGATCAAAACAGAATCGTTACGCCACAAACCAACCATTTTTGCCGTGGGCTGACCGTTAAAATCGGCCGTCACCAATTTGCTGTCTTCGCGGATGATGTAATCGCCCTGGTAGTATTTTTTTGTGAAACGATCGCGCACATTGGCAATGGAGTCAAAGTTGAAATAGCTGCTATCGCCTTTAATTTTCCAGATTGAAACCCAGCGATCCGGATCAAAGCGGCGAAGCCATAGATAAGGCACTTGCGGTTCTTCGATGGCCACAAAATAATCGTGCTGAACACGTATTGAAAAATCAAAGTTATTTTTAATGTACTCTTCAACCTTTACCTGTTCGCCTTTTTCGAACATGGACTCTTTAAGCCGGGCATAATATTTTTTTTCAAATGTATTGTAAATCTGATCTTTTAAGCCTTCAAAGTTTCGTAAAAACGACTGGCGATCCTTGCCAAACATAAAAAGCCCGATTTGATCTCTGGCAAACAGGTCGTCCTGGAAGAGGTAAAAATACCTGTTTTCCGCCACTCCTTTTTGAAATTCAGCCGGTAGCACCTGCCTTAAATATTCGTTAACTTCTCCCTGTTCATCCTGGACGCCAATAAAAAAGATGTTCATGCGATTCTTAAATTCATTTAAAAGACGCAAAGGAATCCAGGTAAAATAGAACTTCTTCTCGGAAACAGGCGTTAACACTTCACCTTCAAAAGTATCGCTGATTGGTTTTTGCAGATCAAGCCAGAGCAGGGAATCGGCGACCACAAAAATCCGGTAAGGATATCCGGCGGTTGAGGGCCTGTATTTGGTACAGGCAACCAAAATTAAAATCGAAACAGCGATCAGCAGGCCGTTTTTAAATTTTTGAATCCAAAACATTTTCGCCTCCAGGCATGGCATTACTTTTTTGAACAATAAATAAGATCCCACCAGCAATCGACAGGATCATTGGAATGATTAAATTCATAAAACTGAGCGTCAAAGCTTCGGCCGTCGACACACCTATTTGAGCCAACAGGCCCACAAAACCCAAATCCCGGATACCGATTCCATTGATTGAGGGCAGCATAGTAATCACAAAAGAAATAGGTACGACCATCAATAAATAACCAAAGCTCACCTGAATATTAAAAGCAAGAGCCACCAAATAGTTCATGGTAACTATAAAAAATTGAGAAGCGAAAGAAAGCAGGAAAACGCGCAAAAGAATCAGTTTATGATTTTGAAAATAGTGAATCGCTTCGAACAATTTGTTAAATCTTTGACCTATTTTAAAAACAGTAAATTTTTCAAAGATCCTTAAAATAATTTTAAAGGACCAGTCTCTTAAAAGCATGGCAAAAAAGGCCATGATCAGTAAAAATAAAACGATTGCGGCAAACAACAAGCGCCAGTCATGAAATTGCTGTGAAATGTAAATCAAGGCCCAGATCGACATGAACAGCGTTGCCGCAATACCCATCAGGCGTTCAATAATAACCGAGGCAAAGGCGCTGGTGCGATCATCTGTAACGCTAATCAATTTGTAAATGCGCATCACATCGCCACCGATACTGGTCGGCAAAAAATTATTAAAAAACATGCCGATTAAATAAAAGCCAAACAATTGCGTAGTCTTCAGAGAATAGCGGTAGCTTTTCATCAAAACAGCCCAGCGCATGGCTAAAAACCAGATAGCAACAATCATCAGTCCAAATGCCAGGGCCAGATAAAAAAGCCCGTTTTTTTCGGTAATATTACTTAAAACAGAAATTAACCGGGCAGGATCTGCCCGGTAAACCAAATAGCCTAAAAGTCCTAGCGAAATGGCAATTTTTAAGACATTCTGCAGTATTCGCATAAGCAGGTATTATTCCTGTTTTTTATAAGAATCCAGCATCCTCCTGGCGGTTTGATCGTTGGGAAAGAGTTTCAACCAGTTTTCCAGAGAACGAATTATTTTTTCCCGATTATTGGTCATCTGGTATGCGCTGATTAAGGTTCCCAAATTGCGCGGATTGGTGGGATTCAATTCGTATGCCTTTTCCAGCAATGGCACGGCCATTTTAGGTTTGCCCAGACGCATTAAGTGTTCTCCAATCATTGGCAAATCAGCAACCCGACTGTCGTCCGTTAAAAGTGAATCCACATAACTGGTATCAACAATGGCCTTAAAGGCATCGGTCACCAGTTGCATGGTACGGTTTGTCCAGGGAATAACTTCCGGTGCAATGTGCTGATTCATAAAATCCAGCGCCTGTTCTGCCTTTTGATAATCGTTTCGTTTAATTAAAAAGTCGGTTAACTGCAAAAAGGCCGAGCGGTAGTTTTGCAGTAAAGATTTGATATTCCAGTTGAAATAGACATCCGGATTATTCAGGTT
>JAGHBR010000084.1 GCA_021160885.1 Caldisericaceae bacterium | reverse complement strand
GTAAAGGGATTGATGACCATAGGCCCGTTAACTGATGATCAGCGACAAATAAGGCAGGCATTCAGAACATTGGCCAACTTACGTGAAACATTGGTAAGCGCTTTTCCCGGGCATGCCCTGCCCTTTCTTTCTATGGGAATGAGCGGAGATTTTGAGATAGCGATTGAAGAAGGCAGCACACACATTCGAGTGGGTACTGCTATTTTTGGAGCCAGAGGGAGGTAAAATTGAAACTTACACCAATCGACATTAAGAAACAGGAATTTAAAACCGCACTGCGCGGTTACGATAAGGTAGAGGTCGAAACCTACCTTGAATATGTGGCAGAAGGTTACGAACGCTTACTGCAAACAAATCAACAGTTAGAAAAAGAACTAAATACCCTTAAGGTTGAGCTGCGTCACTACAAAGATGTAGAAAAAACCTTAAAACAAACTCTTTACGAGGTTCAGCAAACTTCACAGCTGTCAAAAAAGACTTCAGAAAAAGAAGCAGCCCTCATCAAACGTGAAGCTGAGGTAAAGGCCCAGCAGATGATCGAAGAAGCCAAAGCCGAAGTAGAAAAACTGAAACGTGAATTGGCTGAGCTACAACAACAAAAGGATTCGCTGATTACACGATTACGCTATTTGCTGTCCTCGCAATTGGAATTATTGGAAATCCTTGAAACCGATGACAATCAATTAGATAAGATTAAAGCAAAAACACGAAACAGTTTCAAAGGGACTAAACGTTCGCCGATCACGTCAGAGAAACAGATCCAACAACAAAAAGCAAAAGCTGAAGCAAAGGAAACGGAAATCGAAATAAAGACAGCTAAAAAGGATGAAGCGGCCAGTCCCAATAAAGCATCGGCCCCGGCCAGGCCGTCTAAGCCAAAAAATGAGGAAAAAGGAGCGGACTTTTTCAAAGACATTTTTGGAGATGAATTAGATGATTTTTTAAAATGAGGGAGCAGGGAGTTTTTTAAAATAAAGGATAAGCTATGGGGGTAAACAATTCTTTAAGGTTAGTTTTATTACTCGCTTTGCTGGCGAGTATTATTAGCTGCAGCAGCCAGCGTTACGTTTCGATGACCGATCCTGAATCACAGGCTTCGGTTCGAATTAACCTGAAAGATGGGTCCTATCGTGAAGGCATCATTGTAACAGGCGATTCACTTAATTTAGTTTACGTGGATTCCAGAACGCACAATAAAAGCGTGATCAAATTTGACGACATCAAAAATATTGTCAAAATCAGTCGCTATTTCGATTTTGAAGGGAATCCAATTCCGGTGCACGAGATCAAGAAATACAAATCGCCTAAAAATACAATTTTGTACGGCACAGCCGGTCTCTTTTTAGGCGCGGCTGTTGGCACTGGCGTGGGCATTGTCCTCTACTCGCAGGATCAACCGCTGCTGGCTAATGCCAGTATTCTCTTGTTTGGTGGTTTAGGGGCCTATTATTTTGGAAACAAAGGATACTACAAAGATATTGAAGACGCGGCCTTTGCTGCCCGAAAAGCGCGTTACGAAGAATACAAAGCGATTCGTGCAGAAAAACGAAGGCTGGAAGAATTAAAGAAGAAAAAAGAAGAACTCTTGAAAAAACTAAAACAACAGAAAAAAACAAAATAAGGAGCAACAATTAACATGCTAAGTAGGGATGCCTATCTTCAACAAATCGCAGAAGCATACGAATTTATCAAGGCTAAAGTAAAAAGCATACCGCAAGTAGGAATCATTTTAGGAACCGGCCTGGGCGGTTTGGTTAAAGAAATCGATGTTTCTCTGGAAATTCCTTACCAGACTATTCCCCACTTTCCGGTTTCAACGGTGGAAAGCCATGAAGGCAAACTGATTTTTGGAGAACTTGGCGGAAAGCAGGTAATGGCCATGCAGGGGCGCTTTCACTATTACGAAGGCTACACCATGCAACAGATCACCTTTCCGATTCGCATCATGAAAAAAATGGGCATCAATACATTGCTTATTTCCAATGCCAGCGGGGGCATGAATCCCCTGTTCAGAAAAGGTGATTTAATGATCATTGAAGATCACATTAATCTTTTAGGCACCAATCCGTTGATTGGCCAGAATCTGGATAAATTCGGCCCACGTTTCCCTGACATGTCGGAGCCTTATTCCAAAAGATTGATTGCCCTGGCTGAAAAAGTTGCCCTGGAAAACAGAATTAAAGTGCAAAAGGGTGTTTTCATTGCTGTACCTGGCCCCAGTTTAGAAACCCGTGCTGAATATCGTTTTTTGCGAGCAACCGGCGCTGATGTGGTTGGCATGTCAACCGTGCCCGAAGTTATTGTGGCCAACCATCAAAGCATGGAAGTACTGGGCATTTCGGTCATTACCGACGAATGCTTTCCGGAAGCTCTGGAACCGGTAAATGTGGAAGAAATCATACGCGTTGCAGCCCAAACAGAACCCAAACTAACACTGATTATGCGTGAAGTCGTGAAAAGATTGTAATGTGACTAAGAACCATTAATGGAGTAAAAATAGAAATGTTTAAAGAAGTTAAAAAGAATCTGCAATTGCCAGAAATTGAAGAACGCGTTTTAAAATTCTGGAAAGAAAATAAAATTTTCGAAAAGTCGGTAGAAAGCCGTGAAGGCAAACGTAAATACATTTTTTACGAAGGGCCTCCCACTGCAAACGGGAAACCGGGCATTCATCATGTTATGTCCCGCACGGTTAAAGATGTAATTTGTCGTTTTAAAACCATGGAAGGTTACCAGGTGCCGCGAAAAGCTGGCTGGGATACCCATGGCCTGCCGGTTGAAATTGCTGTTGAAAAAGAGATGGGCATTACCAATAAAAAAGAAATTGAAAAAATCGGAATCGATAAATTCAACAATGCCTGCAAAGAACTGGTTAACCGGCACATTGAGATGAAAGAAGGCTGGCGCACGCTAACCGATCGGATGGGCTACTGGATTGACCTGGACAATGCTTACATCACTTACAAAAACGAGTACATTGAATCTGTTTGGTGGGCTATTAAACAGATTTTTGATAAAGGACTCATTTACCGTGATTTTAAAATTGTGCCTCAATCGCCAACCATCGAAACGCCATTGAGTTCTCATGAACTTTCGCTTGGTTACAAAGAGGTTAAAGATCCGAATTGTTACATTAAAGTAAAAATCATGGAATCGCCTAAAAAAGAATTAGAAAACGCTTACTTGCTGGTCTGGACCACCACGCCCTGGACGCTAATTTCTAACGTGGCCATGGCCGTCGGGCCGGACATCGATTATGTGCTGGTTAAAAATACACGTAAAATCAAAACCAAAGACGGCGAAAAGACAGAAACCGATTTACTGGTACTGGCCGAGGCCCGCTTGCAAGTATTAGATGGCGAATATGAAATTTTACAGCGTTTTAAAGGCAAAGAATTATTTGGAACGGTTTACGAGCAGATTTTTGAATTTATGCCCATCGATCGTCAGAAATATCCTAACGCCTTAACCGTTTTAACGGCTGATTTTGTCTCTACAGAAGACGGCTCGGGTATTGTGCACATTGCACCGGCTTTTGGTCAGGATGACTACGAAATGTCCAAAAAATACAATCTGCCTTTTTTACAACCTGTTACACCTGGCGGACGGTTTACCGACGAGGTCGGTGAATTCTCCGGACGTACGGTAAAAACTTTTCAGTACACCGATCATGTGGAAGAAGGCGTAGACAAAGACGTGGTTGCCGGATTAAAAAAACGCGGCAAATTGTACCGCAATACATTCGACTACGTGCACAGCTATCCCCATTGCTGGCGGACAGATAATCC
>JAGHBR010000238.1 GCA_021160885.1 Caldisericaceae bacterium | reverse complement strand
TTTTGTTCCATCTCTTAAACATCTTTTAGCAAAACATAATTCCGGAAACCACCAATCGGCCGGTGAAAGAGATTTCTTTCCAAAAAGGTAATAAACCTGTACTTTAACCGTTCATGTTTGTGAGGCGCACGATTTTTATTTGGCGGGCCACCATACTGCAATTTGTTCTTCCAATCCATACGCGCAATTCTTTCCCGCATTACCGCCGGGTGGGATTCAGTGAACAGTCCTAACCGATTTAAAGGGCCATAGTCAAATTCTTTCGGGGCGTTAGCGTAGTAAATTTCAGCTGTTTTACGGCCCCAGTGCACGGCATTTAAAGCACGTGATTTATTTTGCATCAGATGCGGGGGACGTACCCAGCCGTAGTGGTAAATTTCGGCATCGACCAGTGCAACACGCAATTTTCGATGTCCGTCTTTCTGTCGTGGATTATCGTAATATTCAAAATAACGAAAGGATTGCGCGCTTTGCCAGGAATGAATGTGAGGATCGTTGCGAATAATTCTGATTTCGTAAGGATACCATCCATGACTGATGTGGTAGTGATCGTAATCGCCCCAAAAGTGTTTGTAACGGAAAAGTAGGCCTTCCACGCGTTTGTCCGGTAACAATTCCCTGCAGCGCTTTTCGATAACCGGCAGATATTTTTCATGCACGACTTCATCGGCCTGCAAATAAAATAGCCAGTCACCGCTGCAGGCTTCTTTTGCAATATCGGTCTGCAAAGCGTTGATAATTCCCTTTTTAAAGTATTTTTCTTCCCAAACCGTATAAATTATTTTAATTTTAGGATCGCCAATGGCTTCAATGGCTTCTCTGGTATGATCATCAGGATCGCTTTGCCCCACGGCAATAACAAACTCATCCACAATCGGTAAAATTGATTGGATTGATTCTACTACCGGGTAGTACAATTTTTGTCCATTACGAACAAAACTAAAACCGCTAATTTTCACAAAAACTCCTGTTCATTTTTCCAAGCTCAAATCGTTGTATTCCATAAATTTTTTAATTCTTTGAAATAAAAAGGGCATAATACGCTTGATTTCGTTTTTTATTTCTTCAGCAACTTTTTTAAAAAAGTTAAGATCGTGACCAATCGGATCAGGGATTGACGGATTGCCAATTCCTGTTTTTCTCTCCCAGGTTTTTAGCAGCGCCACTTTTTCGGCATGTTCAGGGAAATGGGATTTCAGATATTCAAGATGATTGAGCGCCATGCCAATGATCATATCGCTTTGTTCAACTATTTCTCTGGTAATAGTTCGCGCCTGGTGAGCCGCAATATCTACTCCTAAAGAGCGAGCTACCGAAACAGCATTGGGATGAGCCGGCCCGGATGTATTATCCAGTGTGCCTGCAGATTGTACAGTCACCAGGTTCTTAAACTTGGTTTTAGAGAAGAACTCTTTTAAAATGCCTTCTGCCATCGGTGAACGACAGATATTCCCTGAACAAACAAAAGTGACCACGAATTCTGTCTTCCGTTTTAAAACTTTCTCCGGCGCAATGATTTTTTTTACTTCCTGTAGGCCCACGCTACCTTCACGCAGTATTAAAAAAGGATTTTTGGTAATATCGATAATAGTTGAACCTGTCAGGTCCGGTGCAGGGCCGGCATCTAGAATTAAATCCAAACGATCTCCAAATTGTGCAATAATCTCCTGCACCGTTTTGGCGTTAGGCTTTCCGGAAACATTGGCGCTGGTGGAAGAGATCGGATTGCCGAATTTAATCAATAATTTTTGATTAAACGGTAATTCGGCCACCCTAAAACCGACTTTTGTGTTTCTGGAACCCGAACTAAAATAAGCTAAATTTTGCTTGAATTTACTCTTCAGAATAACCGTAAATTTACCGGGCAATAGTTTTTTTAAAACATTTGTTTGGCGTTGATCTGCCCTGGCAAACAATTCGATGAGCTGTTCAACCGATGCTACCATCAGTGAAACCGGCTGGTCTATGGTGCGTTGTTTAACAACGAACAAGCGCTCCAAAGCTCTTTGATTAAAAACATCGACTCCCAAACCATAAAGAGTGTTGGTCGGATAAACAATAATGCCTCCGGCTTTCAGTACTTCAAGCGTACGGGTTAAAATTTTCCTGTCTGGTTTTAAAGGATTAATTTTGTAATATTCCATTTCTTGCCATTTCTTGCTGACTTAAATTGTAACAGCAGCTTCTAATTTTCCGGTTGAGTTTTCCATCTGCGGTGCATCCAGAACCATTGTTCAGGGTATTTTCTTACCCACACCTCAAACTCACTGGAAATTTTCTGCGTAATGTTCAAAACATCCTGCTGTAAATCGCCGCTTCTGGGCGGTGGTTCAATGATTTTAGCAAAAACATCGAATTTAGCGTAATCTCTGCGCAAGGCAATGAGCAGTATAATTTCGGCATTGGTGCGTAAGTGCAAAACGGCCGTTCCCACTGCCGTTGATGAAGGCTGCCCTAAAAAATCTACGAATACTCCGCGCTTTCTGGCATCCTGGTCAAATACAATGGCGACCAATTCTTTATTTTTCAATGCTTGTTCGCAAACCGCCCTAGCCTGTTTGGTGTAAACAATTTTCATACCAAATCGTTCTCGCAATTTCATAATAAACCGGTCGACCTTTTGATTACTTTGTTTTTTGGCGATGGCCCAGATAGGCAGCCCTTGTAAAGCCAAGGCATGTCCTAACCACTCAAAATTGCCAAAATGGCCAGAATATAGAATAGCACCTCTTTCACGTTTTTCAAGATGTTGAATAACTTTCGGATTTTTAAAATGCATGAATTGTTTTATGGTTTGCGCATTGAAATGGTTCAATTGTAAAAATTCCATCCATAAAAAGACAAAGTTCTTGTAAATTTTGTGCAGAAATTTCTTTTCTGGCAGTGGCAATTGCTCACCATAAACACGATGTAAATTACTCAGGATGACCTGCCGCCGATATCTAAAAACGTGTTCGACCAGATAGGTAAACAGCAATGCCAACCGCTTTCCGTTTTTAATAGAAAGCCGGCTAAACACAAAAACAAAAATTTTACAACCAGATATTCAATTGTTTTCATTGTAACGAAATTATTAAATTGAAAGATTACAGGCAAATGGAACTTTTTAAAACGGATTTTTTGTATTCAGTATCATGTCACCTGGCATCTACTCTAAAAGGTAGTGTCTCTCCCCTTGCATGGAATTTTTTTAATCATTATGTTAAAATCAATCAATGACAGGGGATTAAGATGCGTTTTCTCAAAAGCCTGAATCAATGGCTGGCGAAAATTGAGCTTTCCCTTTTGCTTACGGTCGTCATGGTCATGGTCATGCTTTCTGGCCTGCAGATTGTTTTGCGCAAACTTTTTAACACCGGCATTCTTTGGGCGGACATTTTTTTACGCAACCTGGTTTTGTGGGTCAGTTTTATTGGGGCCAGCCTGGCCACCATGGAAAACAAACACATCAATATCAATTTACTGACTCCGCTTTTGTCTGAAAAGTGGCGAAAAATTCCAGCCATTTTTATTAATTTGGTGGCATTCGCCATTACGCTTTTATTAACCAAAGCTTCCATTCAGTTTGTGCTTGATGAAAAAGAATTCGCCACAACCATATTCAATGATGTTCCAGCCTGGTATTTTCAAATCATCATTCCCATTGGCTTTGCTTTAATGGCGCTGCGTTTTTTGTTCAACTCAATTTTAATTGCTTTTGATCGGCGTGGAGGGCAATCGTGACGACGTTGCTGTTGATCGTTTTGATTGCCGTACTAACACTTTTTGGCACACCGCTATTTGTAATTATTTCTGGTATTGCTTTGTTGCTTTTTCATCTGGCAGAAATTGACAGTTCCGCCTTGATCATTGAACTCTACCGCTTGACTAGTCAACCGATCTTTTTAGCCATTCCACTGTTTACTTTTGCCGGTTACTTATTGGCCGAAAGTCAAACGCCCCGCCGACTGGTGAATCTTTCCAAGGCGTTGATTGGCTGGCTGCCGGCCGGACTAGCCATTGTGGCTCTGGTTTCATGCGCCCTGTTCACCGCCTTTACCGGCGCTTCGGGGGTGACCATTATCGCCTTGGGCGGCTTGTTACATCCAATCATGCTTAAGGAAAAATATCCGGAAAAATTTACTCTGGGGCTCCTAACCGCCAGCGGAAATTTAGGATTACTTTTGCCGCCAAGTTTGCCCATCATTCTTTACGGTCTGGTGGCTCAAACACCGATCGATCAACTATTTGCCGCAGGCATCATTCCCAGTTTGCTAATGATTTTTTTGCTTAGCATCTACGTTGTTCTTTTCCGCCGTAAACAATTAAAAGAGATCAAAATTGAAAAATCAACCGCTGCAGAACGCTGGCAGGCACTTAAGGAAACAGCATGGGAAATTCCACTGCCGTTCATCATCATTGGCGGGATTTATGGCGGATTGTTTACCGCTACCGAAGCTGCTGCGGTTACCGCCATTTACGTGTTCATTATTGAAGTCTTCATCTACCGCGACATTTCCATTAAAAAGGGATTGCCGGTTGTGGTGCGGAAAAGCATGGAAATGGTGGGCAGCATTATTGTTATTTTAGCGGCTGCTCTGGGACTGGCCAACTACTTTACTGACGCCCAGATTCCCGCTAAAATTTTAGCCGAAATGCAAACTTTTATTACTTCTCCTTTTGTCTTTTTACTCTTTTTAAATGTCTTTCTGTTGCTTGTCGGTGCTTTAATGGACATCTTTTCGGCCATTATGGTCATTGTACCTATCATTATTCCCATCGCAAATTCTTTTGGCATTCATCCCGTACATCTGGGCATTATCTTTTTAGCCAATTTGGGCATTGGCTACACTACGCCTCCGGTGGGCATGAATTTGTTCATTGCTTCGCTGCGTTTTGAAAAATCGATTACCTTTCTCTACCGAGCGGCCCTGCCCTTTTTGATCATTTTGTTGTTGTCGTTGGTATTAATTACCTATATCCCTGCCTTAAGCCTGGGCATTTTATAACTGATTAAGTGAAAGGAATTTATTATGAAAAAATTAATAGTTGGTATTGTTCTGGCCATTTTTTTGTATTATGGTTGTCAAAAAAACAATTCGAATGAAATAACTATTCATTTCAATTTAATTAATGCCGATTCTCTTCATATTATTGAACCATCTTTTAGTCCTGCAAGGC
>JAGHBR010000257.1 GCA_021160885.1 Caldisericaceae bacterium | reverse complement strand
CACCAGAACCAGACGCATCAATTCACCTTTCTCCGGTCGTTTTGCTAAATTAAAATCCTTGCAAAAAATACAAATTTTTAGATTTTTTAAAAGTTTTTTTAGGTATTTAACCTTAGCGTTAACTTCAGTACTTTTAGTTTAGTACTCATTGGACGCAGGTCTTAAATCTGAGGCTACAGGTTCTTAACTGGAAATTTAATTTAAAAAGCCGTTTAATTTTCTACAACTTACAAGAAACAAAATAAACTACACAAAGCAACGCCATCCGTAAAAAACAAAACCTGCCACTGGTTTAAGATTAAAAAATTAAAAACTGGCAATAATCGGGCTTTTGCTTTAAATTTTGCCAGGGTTCACAACTCTTCCTCGTCAGAAAAAAACAAGGCTGTGAGGAATGGTTCAAAATCTTTAACACTAATTCCCTTGGGAACTATCTTTTGCTTTGTTAATTGAAGCAATATTTGTAAGTTTACTTAAGCGATTAAAAATGGAAATGGTATTGAATGAATCTCTATTTTAAAGTTTTAGGTTTTATTAAGCCTTATTGGAAGGGCATCGTTTTAATCATTGTGCTGACCTTCTCTTACGTCCTGTTTAACAACCTATCCATCTGGATTTCGGTTGATTTTGTGCGGGAACTGTTCAGCCCTGGGTATTTACAACATTCCACCGCAGCAGCCGATTCCAGTCAGCAACTTTCTCTGACCGAAAACCTCAAAACAGTTACGGACCAGGATCAGGGCATTTACCAGCAAATCAATAATAAAATCAAATCTTTTATTTTAAGAAAGGACCGTTTTCAGACGTTAAAAATTGTCTGTCTGGTCATCTTTTTTGCTTTCTTAATGAAGAACGTTTCACAATACAGCAGAAAGTTACTACTTACCTTTATCCAAGCGCGCGTGGTGGTGGACATCCGCAATAAACTACAGCGCAAATTTCTGCGTTTGCCCATGTCCTTTTACCACCAGCACCACAGCGGCACATTGACCTCCATTGTTTTCAATGATGTCAACGCCATTCAACAGGTATTGAATCAAAGTTTTGGCAAAATCATCCTTTCACCTCTGCAAATCATTGCCAATATCATCATTTTACTGATGATCAGCGTTAAACTTTCTTTAATCACCTTCATTATTTTACCGATCAGTTTTTACGTAATTTACAAGATCGGCCAGGCCATTCGGCGCCGCAGCCGACGGGTTTTTCAACAGGTAGCCGATGTAGTGCTGGTTTTTCAGGAAGCCGTTTCGGCCATCAATATTGTAAAAATCTTTACCAATGAACGGCGTGAAGAAGACCGTTTTAAAAGGACCAATTTCCAGTATTTTAAGAAACTATTTCGCGCGGAACGGTTAAAGATTGCCACCACACCAATCAATGAAATTCTGTTGGTTTTAACCCTTGTCACTTTACTTTGGATTGGCGGGCGCATGGTCTATTTAAATGCCGGTTTACAGGCTGAAGATTTCGTCCGTTTTCTGGTTTTCCTGTTTGCCATGTTTAAACCTATCCAGGAATTTTCCGGAATTAACAATGTGATGCAAACTGGACTGGCTGCTTCGGAGCGCGTTTTTAATATTTTAGAACAGCCCGAAGAAGCCTACGACCCGTCCGATGCTGTTGAATTGGATGAATTCAGGCGCGAAATAAAATACGACCACGTTTATTTTAAATACAATGACGATGATGAATTTGGTTTACAGGATTTGAATTTTACCATAAAAAAAGGCGAAACCGTAGCCTTTGTGGGCCATAGCGGCGCCGGCAAAACGACGATCGTCGATTTGTTGCCCCGCTTTTACCCGGTTTCTGATGGGCAAATTTTGATTGATGGTATTAACATTAACAAGATTAAACTGCTCTCGCTGCGCAAACTGATTGGCCTGGTTAGTCAGGAAACCGTGCTTTTTAACGACACTATTCGCGGTAATATTGCCTATGGTGTGCCCAATGCTTCGGAAGAAGACATCATTAAAGCAGCCAAAGCTGCCAATGCCTGGGATTTTATTCAGCAATTTGAACTGGGGCTTGACACGCACATCGGAGAACGCGGAATTAAGCTTTCAGGCGGGCAGAAACAACGGCTGGCTATTGCGCGGGCCATTCTTAAAAATCCACCGATCCTGATTTTAGACGAGGCTACCTCTGCACTGGACACCGAATCGGAACGGCTGGTTCAGGAAGCCCTGGATCATTTGATGGCCAATCGCACCGTGCTGGTCATTGCCCATCGCCTCTCAACCATTCGTAATGCCAATAAAATCGTGGTCATGCATCAGGGGAAAATCGATCACATTGGTTCCCATGATGAACTTTACCAGAAGAGTAACGTTTACAGAACCTTGTACGACAATCAATTATTATCCGGACAAAGAAAAGAAGAAAAGGTGAAAGAGGCTTCTGAATGAAACGTAATTTTCTTGTTATTCCACTCACGGTAATGTTATTAATTGCCCTGCTACCACGCCCTTTATTAAAAGCACAAGCTGCCGATTCTAGCACACAGCCCTATCTCGTTTCTGAACTACCTTTCGAAATTGGCGAACGCCTGGTCTTTAAATTACGTTATGGCTTCATCGCCGCCGGACAGGCGGAAATGAAAGTGCTCGCTCTGAAAAATAATGGTTTTGGGCATTATTACCATATTCAGTCCACCGCACGTAGTTCACGTTCATTCGACTGGTTTTACAAAGTACGCGATGTGGTAAATTCTTACATGGACGCCAAAAGGCTGTATTCCATTCATTTCGAAAAACTACTTCGCGAGGGCGGTTACAAAGCGGACACTTTTGTAGATTATGTTTATCAGGATTCTGTGGCCCGCGTAAAATTTTTACGTTACAAAGACGGCATGAAAATCAAGAAAAAAGAAGCGTATGAAGTTAAAATTCCGCCTACTGGCGTGTTTGACGCTCTGTCTGCTTTTTATTACATTCGGACGCTGGATTTAAATGGCGTGGACACTGTGTTTGTGCCGACTCACGAAAAACTCAAGGTTTACAATCTACCTGTTATAATCAGTGGTCCTGAAATTGTAAAGGTAAAAGCCGGAAAATTTCGTTGCTGGCGCCTGGTACCGGCCTTGTTGGAAGAAGGTATTTTTAAACACGAAGGTAAAATCAATATCTGGCTGACGGATGATGGGTTGAAAATTCCGGTTAAAATGACCACCAAGGTAATTGTTGGTCACATTACTGCAGAATTAATTAAAATCAGTGGGGTTTCAAAAGCCATTCCGGCGAAGGTGGAATAAATAGTTAATTGGTTGAATAGTTTGATCGGATATTTAAAAATTTTTAAGGCAGATTGGAAGAAGAATTTTTTTAACCCATCTTGAACAGATTTTGCCGAAAATATACTATAATAAGTACGTTTGTAACTTATAAGTTATTGTTTTTATTGAATTGAATTTTCGAAATCTTGATGTAGTGCACATACAAGGAGAAGGTGTTGTTT
>JAGHBR010000395.1 GCA_021160885.1 Caldisericaceae bacterium | reverse complement strand
TCGTCAAATTCAACTGGCAATTTAAGCAAACGTTCGGTGTGATCACGTGAAGTCAGATTTTCGATAACGGTTGTTTTGCCTTCGGCAAACAGACCAGCCAGCAAAACGGCTGATTTTACCTGGGCACTGGCAACTGGTAACTGGTAGGTAATTCCCCTTAAACCAGACACAGGTTCAAATTCTAAGGGCAGATAACCATCATTGGATTTAATGTTGGCGCCCATTCGCGTTAGTGGTTCAATAATGCGTTTCATTGGTCGTTTGGAAAGAGAATCATCGCCAATCAATCTGGTGGCAAAATTTAAATTGACTAACAAGGCGCTAAGTAAGCGGGCTGTTGTACCGGAATTTTCTGCATTTAACTCATGTTCCGGCTTTTGCCAGTCTTTTAAATTTTTTCCATGAATCTGTAATTTTCCATGTTCCTGTGTTTCAATAGAAACACCCAAAGCCTGTAAACATTGAATGGTGGCCAGACAATCCTGATTAAAATTAATATTTTCAAAATAGGAAACCCCTTCCCTGATGGCAGAAAACAGCGCCGCACGATGTGAAATGGATTTATCACCCGGGAGTACAACTTCCCCACTTAATTTGGGCATTAGCAAATCTCCTGAACATTTTTCCGTTTTGTTCTGGGGAAAATATGAAAAATCTAAGAATTGTCAAAATCGAAATAGGTGGCAAAGTCCTAAAGGGACTAATCCAGCGTTTGGTCGTCAGCTGTTGTGGAAGATTCTTCTTCGTCCTGTTTTAGTCGTTTTTGCTTTTGCACCATGCTGTCGATCAGAATGATAGCTCCCAGAATGATGAGCAAAACCGGCCAGTAATTGGAGGCAATTTCTTCAAACTGCCAGACATCAATAATTTGATAGTAAACCATCAAAATAGAGCCGCCAATGGCTCCAAAGAAGAAAAACATAAACAGGTTGAGGTTTCGTTGCCAACGGGTGACTAAAAAGTAAACCAGGTTAGCAATGGCCAGACAGCTAAAAATACCGCCAATAAATAAAGGACGAGGTATTGGTCGCATCAACGTTGAGGTATCGACCAGGAAAAGGAAGATGGCAAACAACAAAAAAAAGGTTCCGCCTAAAGCGCCTCTTCGATCTGGGTTGGTTATTGCTTTTCTTATTAGCGACAAGCCAATAAGCAAAGAAATGACCGCCCAAAAACTTGGGCCGCTCAAATCGAACCAATCCAATTGGTAAGCCAGCAACAAAAAGCCGGCAACTAACAAAGCAATACCTGTGGCACGTTGATTGTTCATCTTACACCTCATTGTCTTTTTCTTCCGGCACAGCAAAAATTAAAATAATGTAGGCCAAAACTCCAAGCCCCTTTGAGAACATGGTCAACAGAATATAGAGTAAACGAACAATGGTAGGATCCATATTAAAATACTCGGCCAGCCCACCGCAAACCCCGGCAATCATGCGATCCTTTTTAGATCGAAACAAGGTTTTACCCGTTGGGGCAGAAAATTCCGCATCTTTTGGTTCCTCGCCGCTTTCCGATTCTTCTTTTTTAACAGGCGTTTGTGCTTTTTGCTCACTATTCTTCAGAACCAAAAACGCTCCAAGGGCAATTAACAGTATGGCCCACACCATATTCCAGGGCAAAGCCCATACGTGAATCGGAGGAATGAAATTCATTTGATTTAGAAGCAGAAAAGCGCCTAAAACAATAAGCAATGAGCCCCAAAAGATGGAATGATCGCGTTCTTTTTTCTTTTTAACTGTTACAGGTTGATTCGGATTTTCGGGGATAATGATGACACCAATAATGTAGATAATAATGCCCGAGCCCCCCATTAAGCCAAGAATGACGAATAAGATCCGAACCAGCGTAGCATCAATATTCGAATATTCGGCCAGACCGCCGCAAACGCCGGCAATCATGCGGTTTACACGCGAACGATAAAGTCTTTTTGGGGGAACCTTTTGTGCCATGTCTGAATTTTGCATTATAACCTCCGGATTACTCTTTTTATTTTATTAAGACGAAAAACCAATCCGAAGGTTGCAAAAATACCCTTTAAATTTCAATGGAGAGAATTTTGTATTTTAAAATGCCGGCCGGTACCTGAATTTCTACCTCATCGCCTACCTTTTTGCCCAACAGGGCTTTGCCAACCGGTGAAATAACTGAAATTTTATTTTGTCGGAAATCGGCTTCTTCGGCCGAAACCAAAGTGTAGCTTATTTCACGATTTTTCTTTAAATCCAACAATTTTACTGTATTTAAAATGGAAACACTGTCTGTTCCCACTTCATCTTCGCTGATGACCTGAGCTCGCGATAATTTGCTTTCCAGTTCCTGAACACGACTCTCAACCATGGCCAACTCTTCTCTGGCCGCATGGTATTCTGCATTTTCCTTTAAGTCCCCGTGCTCCCGGGCTGTGGCCACTTTTTGCGAAATTTGAGGACGTATTTTGTATTTTAATTCATGTAATTCTTTTTTTAATTTTTCAAGACCTTCTTTGGTTAAGTAAACGTAGCTCAAGTTTACTCCTTTCCTTTGGTTATTGGCGTAAGAAAAAGAAAGGGAAACCAATGTTTCCCTTTAAAGGATTCCAATATTTTTAACAAACCTAATAAACCATGTGGCATAATTCAAATCTTTTTTCATTTAATCTATGT
>JAGHBR010000010.1 GCA_021160885.1 Caldisericaceae bacterium | reverse complement strand
CTTTCGACAGGAAGATATGGTAGAAGTCGCCCAGGTGTTAGACAAAGCAGCCACCGAGCTGGGCATCGACTATTTAGGCGGCTATTCTGCTTTAGTGCAAAAAGGATGTTCCAGAGGCGAAAAGGCCTTTATTCAATCCATTCCGCAGGCCCTGGCCGGCACAAAACATGTTTGTTCCTCCGTTAATGTCGCCACTACCAAAGCGGGTATTAACATGGAAGCGGTTAAGATGATGGGCCAGGTTGTTAAAGAAACCGCGCTTTTAACTGCCGACCGAGAGGCCATCGGTTGCGCCAAATTGGTGGTTTTTGCCAATGTGCCCGAAGACAATCCGTTTATTGCCGGAGCTTTTCACGGTGTTTCTGAACCAGAAGTGGTGGTGAATGTGGGTATTAGCGGCCCTGGTGTCATCCTGAGGGCTATCAAAGAAGCGCCTGAAGATCTTGATATTGCACGGTTAAGCGACCGCATTCGGCGCATGGCTTTTAAAATTACGCGCGCTGGAGAATTCATTGGAAAACGGGTGGCCGAATTGCAAGATGTGCGTTTTGGCATTGTGGATATTTCTTTGGCCCCCACGCCACTGGAGGGCGATTCGGTAGCAGACATTCTGAAAGCCATGGGCTTAGAAGATGTAGGCGCACCTGGCACCACGGCTGCTCTCGCTCTGCTAACGGATTCAGTAAAGCGCGGGGGAATGATGGCTTCTTCACATGTGGGCGGCATGAGCGGCGCTTTTATTCCGGTAAGCGAAGACGCTGGGATGATTGACGCCGTTGAAAAAGAGCATATTACGATTGAAAAATTGGAAGCCATGACCAGCGTGTGCAGTGTTGGCCTGGACATGATTGCCGTTCCCGGTGAAACAAGCGCCGAAACCATTGCCGGCATCATTTTGGACGAATGCGCCATTGGTATTATGAACAATAAAACAACGGCTGTGCGAATTATTCCTGTGCCCGGCAAACAAGCCGGCGAGATGGTTGATTACGGTGGTTTATTAGGTAAAGCCCCCATTATGCCAGTCTCAAATTTACGGAATTCCATTTTTGTCAACAGAGGAGGGCAGTTTCCGGCTCCTTCCCGGGGATTGAGAAATTAATACGGAGAACGAATGACCAATAGTCTAAAATTGACCATTGCTCAACAAAATTGTGTGTTGGCCGACATGGATCGAAATCTGGGAAAACACTATCAGGCTATTGAAGAAGCCATTGAGCAGAAAAGCCAGTTAATCGTTTTTCCGGAGCTGAGCCTAAGCGGTTATTTTTTACGGGATGCAGTTGTAGACGTAGCTTTGCACATTGACGATAAAAAATTGGACAAACTGCGTCAATTAAGTGAGCATATTGCCATTGATGTAGGACTGGTAGAATTAGGCGACAAATTCGAATTTTTTAATACCCAGGTTGTCTTTTACAAAGGGGAAATTATTGCCAGGCATCGAAAGGTTTACCTGCCTACCTACAGCCTGTTCGAAGAAAAGCGTTATTTTAATGCCGGTACGCGTATCCGGGCTTTTGACAGCCCTTTTGGCAAAATAGGCCTTTTGATTTGCGAAGACATGTGGCATCCAACATCCAGCTTGATTTTGGCTCATGACGGCGCTTCCATCATCATTGTTTCTGCTGCGGGTGTAGCCCGTGGGATTAATGAAAACGAAAAACCGCAAAATGTTCAGGTCTGGGAAACCTTAAATCACTCAATGGCCGTTTTTACCACTTCTTTCATCGTATTTGCTAACAGAGTAGGGGTGGAAGAAGGCGTAACCTTTTGGGGCGGTTCAGAGATCATTCATCCTTCGGGGCTGTCTTTGGTACAGGCTCCTTATTTTGAGGAATTTAATCTTCATGCCGAAATTAATTTGTTGGAATTAAAACACGCCCGGGTTAACACGCAGCTTTTAAAAGAAGAAAATTTTGAACTTTTACAATACGAGTTTAAACGAATTGCCGAGCAAAATAAAAATTATTGAAAGTCAGTCCAATAAATTAATTGCTTGTACAGGCAGAAAACTATATATTTAGATTTTTAATAATAGCCCAATGGAAAGTAAATTAGGAGGCGAGATGGATTTAAAAGAAGTAAGACAACTCATTAAAATCGTTGAAACTTCTGACATTAGTGAAATTGAAATAGAAGAAGAAGGCAAAAAATTACGCATAACCAAACGTTTCCCTTCAAAAAATGGTGAAACAGTTGTCATGCCTGCCTACACTCAGGCCATGCCCATGATGCCGGCGCAACAGGTGGCCCAGCAGGCATTACCACAGGTCCAGGAACAACCAGTACCTGTAAAAGAAGAAGCAGCACCTGCTGAAAAGGCTGAATCTGCGCCAGGAAAAAACATTGTAGAAGTTCGTTCGCCCATGGTTGGTACGTTTTACCGCGCTCCCTCACCTGATGCTGATCCTTACGTAGAAATTGGTCAAACCGTTGCTGTAGGCCAAACACTCTGCATTATTGAAGCCATGAAACTGATGAACGAAATTGAATCTGAAGTAAACGGTAAAATTGTGGACATCCTGGTTGAAAACGCCCAGCCGGTTGAATTTAATCAGGTTTTGTTCTTAATTGAAAAAGCATAAATGCAGAGCGAGACAAATCGGCTTTTTTAATTTTCTAAACAAAGCGAATAATTAAGGCGGGATTGATGTTCCGCCTATTTTTTTGATTTGTTGAATGTCAGGGATTTTTTATTTGGGCTAAATCAAACAGTGCAAAAGAAGCGCCTTGAGACTAAAATATAAACTATTAATAAGTTACCTATTCTTGATTTTTTTGTTTTCCATCGCTCTTTTGGAATTAATTTTTGAAGTAAGGCACGTTTCTTACTCTCTTAAACAGCACACGCTTTACGATATCAACTCAATCATTTATCTTTCCAAACAATTACAAGACCTTGAAATTTTAAATGCCAATTACATTGTTATTTTTATTCCGGGTAATACCTCAGCTAAAGTTGTCCGACTGGAAAAAGCACGACAGCAGTATCATGCCGGTTGGCAAAAGGTGAAAATTAGTCTGCAAAAAGCAAGCTCAGATTTTTCGCCAGCCAAATGGTCTTTAGGCACATTATTTGAAAAGCTTTCCCGGAGTAAACAAAATGAAATCAATTCGGTTGAACCACTGGTAGAAAAGATTAATCAGGAATGGCTCAAATTAGACCAGAGCATTAAAAAATCCATTGAATTGGTTCGAAAAAATAAACTGAACCAGGCCAGGTATTTACGGGAAACCGCCGCCTTGCCTAATATTAAAAAATTGCGAAATGATTTAATCAAATTAAATCAGAAAATTGGACAATATTCCATCATTCGTACACAAAACATGGCCAGCATGGTAGAAAGAACACAATCCGTTATTCTTTACATTGAACTTGCTTTAATCTTTGTGGCACTTTTAAGCGCTTTTTTGATTGCCCGAAAAATAACGCGACCTGTTGAAACTCTGAAAAATGCGATTAACCGCATGGCCATTCAGGATTTTTCTGTAACCATACCTAATAAACCAAATGATGAAATTGGAGAATTAAGTTCCGCATTCGAAGAACTTAGCCTGCGTCTTAAGGAGTCGGATCGCTTCAAGTCTGCTATTCTTTCTCAGTTTACGCACGAGATGAAAAGTCCGCTTGGGTCTATTAAACAAGCAACGCTTTTGCTTGAGAATTCGCTAAAGGATCAGTTGAATCCTACGCAAAAACGTTTTATTGAAATCATTAAAGGCAATTACAGTACACTGCAAAATTTAATCACCACTATTTTACAAAGCGCTTCTTACGATTTAGGTAACATTCAATTGAAATATCGTCGCGTAAATGTGGTTAAGGTCGTTACTGAAGTTCTAATCAACCTGTCACCAATGATTAAAGAAAAAGATTTAAAAGTGAATATTAATTTTTCTGCCAAAAAGATCGAAGCGGAATTAGATGTGGAAAAATTTAAAGAGGTGGTGCAGAATCTTTTAAGTAATGCTGTAAAGTTCTCTTTGTCTGGCAAGACCATTGATGTTCGTTTAAGTGAGCGCTTGTCATTACTTCGTCTGGTCATCAAAGATCAGGGGATTGGCATTCCGGAAAAAGAGATCCCTTACATTTTCGAAAAGATGTACCGCGCTTCCAATTCCGAAAAAATCAGCGTTAAAGGCACCGGGTTGGGGCTTTACATTGCTTCGCAAATAGTCAAAGCGCATGGCGGACAAATTAAAGTTAAAAGCGTGGTTGACAAAGGCACCGCTTTTACGGTTATTCTCCCCAAAAACAGAAGAATTGCTGAAGAAGGAGGATGGCTTGATGCCTGACAGGTACAAAATTTTGATTGTGGATAATGAACCAAATGATTTGTTTCTCTGGCAAATGATCGTAGAAGGTTTCGGCCACCAGGTTTTCACCGTGCAAAGCGGTCAACAGGTTTTTGAATTTTTAAAGCGACAAATTCCCGATCTGATCCTGTTAGACCTTAAAATGCCCGGTCTATCGGGTATTGAGGTCTGTCAGCGATTAAGGCAAACACCGGCTTTTCAAAACATTCCGATTATCATGCTTACTTCGTCGGATGATTTAGGCGATAAGTTGCAGAGTTTTGAGCAGGGGGTTGATGATTACGTGACTAAAGAAATGGAACCGCTGGAAATTTCCAAACGCAT
Organism: Caldisericaceae bacterium; assembly: GCA_021160885.1. GTDB lineage: Bacteria > Calditrichota > Calditrichia > Calditrichales > Calditrichaceae > Caldithrix. The sequence continues at coordinate 4,984 of JAGHBR010000010.1, read as the reverse complement.
TGAAGCGGTTCTCAAGCGCTACCAAAAATCATTAGATACTAATCCTTTAAGCCATTTACCTGGCAATAATGCAATTCAGCATGAATTGCAAAAACGGATTGACCACGGTCGAAAGTTCGCTGTTGGCTATTGCGACCTTGATCATTTTAAAGCGTTTAACGATGCCTACGGCTTTGTGGAAGGAGATCGCGTAATTCGATTTACCGCCGATCTATTACAAAAAACACTTGCTGAACAGGGAAATGACGATGATTTTTTAGGCCACATTGGTGGCGACGATTTTGTCTTTTTGACCACGCCTCAAAAAATTGATGTGTTGTGTCAGACCATTCTTGAACGATTCGCCGATGGCATCAGGGGTTTTTACAAAAAAGAAGATCTGGAAAGAGGATATTTTATAGCTCAAAATCGCAAGGGAGAAATGGAACAATTCCCTTTAATTTCCATCTCAATTGCCGTGGTGAGCAATCAACATCGACCTTTAAGCAGCATTGCCGAAATTTCACGCATTGCTTCTGAAGTTAAAAAGTTGGCCAAATCTAAAACGGGGAATCACTATGTGGTCGATCAGCGCAAGAGTTAAACCTTTCATCTTTTTGCTTTTGGCAATTTTAATGAGTAGCTGCCTGTCCCAGCAAAAGATGGCAAAGAATGAAACAGCACCAAATAGCGAAAGAAAGATCGTACTGGCCATAGATAGTTTGCTGAAAAACCAGCAATTCGTAAAAGCCGAACACTATGGCCGACTCTTCTTAAATCGTTATGAACATTCACCTTATGTTGATGATGTCGTTTATCGCATGGCTTACCTTCATGTAATTGCCGATTCTAAAAATCCATTTTTTGATTACTCACAGGCCTTAAAATCATTTCAACTATTTTTGAAAAAATTTCCGGCAAGTCAATATGCTTTTGCTTGTAATAATTGGTTAAAAGTTCTATATTTAACATCTCAATTGCAAAAACAGGTTGAGACACTACAAAGGGACAATCGCAAATTGAAAAATGAACTGAAAGTTAGCTCAGCCCAAATTGAGCAGTTAAAAAGTACCTTACGCGATCTTGAAAAGGTAATTAAGAGATAGGAGGAGGCTTGTTTAAGAAAGTTTTAATCGCTAATCGTGGAGAAATTGCTCTGCGCATCATCCGAGCCTGCAGAGAATTAGGCATTCAAACCGTGGCTGTGCATTCGGAGGCCGATGACGATTCCTTACACGTGCGGCTGGCCGACGAGGCTGTTTGTATTGGATCGGCCCAGAGCTCGGAAAGTTACTTAAATCCGGTTCGCATTATCGCTGCTGCAGAAATCACCGGTGCGGATGCTATCCATCCCGGTTATGGTTTTTTAGCAGAAAATGCCGAATTTGCCGATATGTGTGAATCCAGTAATATTGTCTTTATTGGACCTCCGGCCAGGGTAATCCGCGATATGGGCAATAAATCGCGAGCTAAGGAATTGATGAAGAAGGCCGGAGTGCCGGTTGTGCCGGGCAGCGAAGGAAATGTAGAAAGTTTGGAACAGGGTATTGAAATTGCCAATACCGTTGGTTATCCGATTATCTTAAAAGCAGTAGCCGGTGGCGGAGGCCGCGGCATGCGCATTATCCGCTCGGAAGATGAGTTCGAAAGTAATTTCCAAATGGCACAGGCCGAAGCTCGTGGCGCCTTTGGCGACCCTTCCATGTACATCGAAAAATACATTGAAGAACCGCGGCACATTGAAATACAGGTCATGGCTGATACGCACGGAAACGTTATCCACCTGGGTGAACGTGAATGCAGTATTCAGCGGCGTCATCAAAAATTGATTGAAGAAGCGCCCTCAGCGGTGGTGGATGAAGCCCTGCGCCAAAAAATGGGGCAGGTAGCTGTTAAAGGCGCTCAGGGAGTAGAGTACGTAAGCGCAGGAACCATCGAATTTTTACTGGACAAAGACAAAAATTTTTACTTTATGGAAATGAATACCAGAATCCAGGTAGAACATCCGGTCACAGAGATGGTCACTAACACAGACTTGCTGAAAGAGCAAATTTTAGTAGCAGCGGGAGAAAAATTGGACTTGAAACAGGAAGACGTTAAAATAATTGGGCATGCCATTGAATGCCGCATCAATGCTGAAGACTGGGAAAAGAATTTTATGCCCAATCCGGGAAAGGTTGATTTCTTCCATCTGCCAGGCGGACCTGGCATTAGAGTGGATAGCCATGTCTATCAGGGCTACACCATTCCACCTCATTACGATTCTCTCATCGCCAAGCTGATTGCTTACGGCCGTGACCGTGCAGAAGCCCTTAAACGAATGAATCGGGCTTTAGAAGAATTTGTTATTGAAGGAATTAAGACAACCATTCCTTTTCATTTGAGGCTTATTAATCACCCTGATTTTGTTTCAGCTAATTTTGACACCGGTTTTTTGGATCGTGTAAATCTCTTGGAAGAACCTATAGAACAATAATACCTTAAAAATTTGGAGGTTTTTATGAACGTACCAGCAGAACTCAAATATACTGAAGATCATGAGTGGGCAAAAATTGATGGTGATGTAGCTACCATTGGTATTACGGACTATGCCCAGGGGGAGTTAGGCGATGTGGTTTTTGTAGAATTGCCTGAAGTGAGCACAACCATTGAAAAAGGTGACACTTTTGGCACTATTGAAGCTGTTAAAGCCGTTGCCGACCTTTTTGCTCCGGTCTCAGGAGAGGTGATTGAAGTCAATGAAAAATTAGGCGCTGAACCTGAAACCGTAAATAAAGACCCCTATGGTGAAGGCTGGATGATTAAAGTAAAACTCTCTAATCCTACCGAAGTTGATGACTTGATGAACGCTGACCAGTACAAAGAAAAGATCAGTTAATTCCTTCTTACACTAAAAATTTCATTTTTCAGCTAATCCTCTCTCCTTTGGCAGGGGAGAGGATTTCTAATTAAGAACCACGACTAAATGATTTAACGCACATCCGGATTGATCGTTAAAGTCTCCTTAAGAAGTGGCTTTAAATCCAGGTTTTTAGATGTTCAACCTACACTTATGACAGGACTTTAAAACTAAAAATATTTTTTTGTTTTAATCAGGAGAATGAAATTTAATGCATGAAACGGTATTTGTTCAATTGGCTGCCATTCTGGTACTTGGCATTTTAGGCCATTGGATTTCCTGGAAAATTCATTTGCCAGCCATCTTGATTTTATTGCTAACTGGTTTTTTAATTGGACCTGTGCTACAATGGATCAATCCGGACCAGCTTTTTGGCGAGGGCCTGTTCCCGATAGTCTCTTTGTCGGTAGCTATTATTTTGTTTGAAGGCGGCTTAAGCCTCTCTTACAAACAACTTAAAGATTTAAAAGCAGTGGTCCTAAGGCTGGTGACCATGGGCGTAGTGTTGACGTTTGTGCTGATCTCACTTGCGGCTCACTACCTTCTGGGCTTAAATCTGAAGATCGCCATTCTACTGGGCTCGATTCTGGTCGTTACCGGTCCAACCGTGATTGTGCCTTTGTTGCACAATTTACGCGTCAAACGGGATATTGGCCAGGCAATTCTCTGGGAGGGCATCATCAACGATCCCATTGGGGCCACCATGGCCTTGATCGTTTTTGAAGTGATTATTGCCAAAAGCCTGGGGCAGGCTATTGCGGTTTTGCTGCTGGCCATTGTTAAAACCATTCTGATGGGCACTTTGTTGGGGGCTTTAGGTGCCTTTGTTTTGATTTTTTTAATGAAACGCTACTGGTTGCCCGACTTTTTACACAATCCCGTTACTTTAATGATTCTGATCATCGTGTTTGGCCTGGCCAATCATTTTCAGCCTGAATCCGGTTTACTGGCGGTTACTTTGATGGGTATTTTTATGGCCAATCAACGGGTTGTACCGATTAGCCATATTTTGGAGTTTAAAGAAAATCTGCGTCTCATTTTAATTGCTGTTCTTTTCATCATATTATCGGCTCGCCTGAATTTAAAGGATATTCCTTTTTCAGAGCCCTCTGCTTATTTGTTTTTAGCTACCTTGATTCTTATTGTGCGGCCGTTGGTGATCAGCCTTTCGACCATAGGCACTTCATTAAACTGGCGGGAGAAGGTATTGCTGTTCTGGATGGCACCCCGTGGGATTGTAGCGGCGGCTGTTTCGTCCATTTTTGGCATTTACCTGATGGAAAAAGGCGAGCCTCAAGGCGCGCAATTGATGTCTTATACCTTTTTTGTCATTGTGAGTACCGTGACATTCTATGGTTTAACAGCTGGAAAAGTTGCAAACTATTTAAAACTATCATTTGCTAATCCACAAGGAATTTTAATGATTGGTGCGCACAACTGGGGTAGAAAACTGGCTCGCTTTCTAAAAGAGCAGGGGATTAACATTATTTTAGTCGATTCCAATAAACACAACGTAAAGCTGGCACGCAAGGAAGGCTGTGAGGCATATGAAGGCAATATCCTGTCCGAGAGTTTTCAGGACAGCCTGGATTTGAGTGAAACAGGAAAATTGTTTGCTCTTACTTCCAATGATGAAGTTAATACCCTGGCCTGTTTACACTATGCCGAAATTTTTGGCCGACGAAACATCTTTCAGATCGCCTATCACGAACCGGAGTTGGCTACCGATTTTGAACCCTTACCGGGCTGGCGGGGAAGGATTTTGTTCAATAAGCAAATTACCTATGACCGAATTGAAGACTTATTATCAAGGAATGCAGAATTCTGCGTTTTTTCGATCACCGAAAAATCTCCTTTTAATGAATTCCTGGAAGCCGGGGAAGAACGCCTTCCTTTAATTTTAAGAAAACCGGACGGAACCCTTGAAGTGTGGGCCGAAGACATCCCGCCAGAACCAGAAGAAGGAGATCAAATTTTTGCCCTTTGTCAAGCAGGCAAATCTTAAAAACTTTTGGCGCTGTGGACAAGTTTTGTTCATTCCGTTTTGGTACCTAAAATACAAAATAAATATTTAAATTTTAGCATTTAACCCACATTAATAAATAG
>JAGHBR010000498.1 GCA_021160885.1 Caldisericaceae bacterium | reverse complement strand
ATCATAGCCTATTTAATTGTCATACCGGTGGCAATAATGGTCAAGGACAAAAAATAATCGCTAAATAACCGGGCGATTAGCTCAGTTGGTCTAGAGCACCTGCCCTACAAGCAGGGGGTCGTAGGTTCGAATCCTACATCGCCCACAATTATTGCCTGTCTTACCGGACAGGCTTTTCTTTTTTACAAAGCTCAGTTGGTTTGGAGCATCCCGACAAGTCGGGAGAGTCTCAGGTTCGAATCCTACATCGCCCACAATTAGTGCCTGTCTTTAACAGATGGGCTTTTCTTTTTTAAAAAGCTCAGCTGTTCAAGAGCATCCCGGAAAGCCTGTCTGGCAGGCAAGATTGGTCGAAAGCCAAGGCAGGAATTAGCTGCTTTAAACATTGTTTGCATTTCTCTTTGAATTCTAAAACTGTCTGCAAACTTAAGCTCAAGTTTTTTCGTCCCATCCAGCTACTCTAATTTTTTTCACAGCCGCAAGAAAATTTTTACACATCATTGAATCTTGTTGCTTAAATTCCCGTAAGTTATATTTCCAAAAATCAATTCAAAGGTTTTGTTTTGGCCGGAAATAAAAAATTTTCATTTAATAAGTTGCTTCAATTGACGAAGCTGCAAACATTTTGGCGCCAAAATCCACAACTTGGCCACCAACTGATCTGGCAGCTGCTCATTTTTTTCATCCTGTTCTTCTTAACCTTCGGCGGTCCCTTAGATAAAACAAATGTTAACTTCCTGTTTTTAATTGCCCTACTGATTTTTGCATTCAAAAGTTCCAAAATAATTTACAAAAATCTTGAAATCCATCCGGCGGTTTATCTGGCTGTGTTCTTTGCCGGGGCCTTTCTGCAAAATCTTTTTCTCAGCTTTATTACTAAACCTGCGTCTGCTGACATTTTGATTGTTTACCCAGAACTCTTTCTTTTACAATTATCCTGGCTGTTGATGTTCTGGTCGGCTTGCCTGTTTTTTGCTAATGAGACAGAAGGCCGCCAGGGATACATTGTGCTGGGACTCTTATTTTTATTTTTGGCTCACCATTTGCTTATTTATGACCATCCTATTAATCAGTGGATTTTTTATCTTCTTCTTTTTGCCTCATTAATAAAAAAGACCAATTGGTTAGAAAATCTTTCACGAGCAGAATTGGGAATTTATCTATTATTTGCCTTTGTATTGTACGTTCATCTTCAGCGGCCGGATTTTTTTAATACATGGAGTGAATTTGCTGATTCTGCCGATGATGGCTTTTGGGCTTACTCCTTACCCTTTTTCTTGTATTACGTGGCCAAAATCTACTTGCTGGTAATTATGATTAAGATCCCGCTGGTGCTCATTTACAACTACGCCCCTATTTCCAGAAAACTCTGGATTGCCAGTTTGTTTCAATCCACCATTCCGCAATTTGTGCAGTTGGTGCTGCTGTTATTCATTTTCTTTTTATTCATTTCCGGCTGGCAAGCCGACAATTTGCGTCAGCAAATTTACACGTTGTGTGATCAGGCAGCCAAAGGACAGGTCAAAACAATCCAAGTCAAAAAGATGCCTCTTGATTCGTTGTATGATCTATCGCACGATCCACGTGTTTTTAGCAAAAATTTAAGCGTTGTGGCCCTGGGCAAAAACGCTCAACAGCAAAAATTGCTTTTCTTTCGCTCCCAAAAGCTGGAACGTGACTCTCTGTTTGTCTTAACCGTTGACAGTTTGTTTCTAAAAGAACTCTTTAGTCGTACCCGGCTTATCATCGGTAGTGGAATTTTAGCTTACAAATTAAAGCCCAAAAACTTTCTGGCCTATTTTTACCGTCTTAAATTCTGGCAATCCGGTACTATCAGAATTAATCCACTAGGCCTGATCAATCCTTTTTTAAATCTAAAAAAGAATAGTGATCTGGTTATCTGGCCGGTCCGTTCCGATTTTGATTTGAAACAAAGCAATTTCTGGTGGCGGCATATTCATACGTATCCTCTGATTGTTGGTCGCATTATTTTTCCCCTGAATGAAGAGAACACTTACTTTGCCATGGATATTTATTATGATTTGAAAGACCTGTTCCAGTGGAATTTTTTTACTCAGGTATTGCTGGTTTTAATCTTTCTCTTTTTCCTGATTAATTCACTTGTCATTCGGCGAGTGGTGAAATTAGGTACTCAAATCAATCAATTGATTATTAAACGCATTGACCAGCTCAGGGAAGCCGTCAGGGCAATTTCTGCCGGAAATCTTGATTACCACATTCAATTAAAGGGGGACGATGAGTTTACCGAATTTGCCAATCATTTTAATCGCATGTCGCATGAACTTAAGCGTTTCATGAAAGAAGCGGCGGAAAAAGAACGCCTGGATCAGGAGCTGAAAATCGCTCACGATGTGCAATTAAAGATGCTGCCGGCCAGATTGCCAGCTATTCCTGGTTACAGCGTGGCTGCTGACCTGACAACAGCAAATGAAGTCGGTGGTGATTTTTATGATTTGTTCCCTATTAATGAACATCAATATTTGATCGCCATTGGCGATGTTTCCGGAAAGGGCATGTCGGCCGCCTTTTACATGGCCCAAATCATCAGCCTGTTGCGCTATTCACGGCCATTTATCTCCAATTTGAAGGAACTGGTTTTAAATTTAAACGACTTTTTAATGAATGAAGTGCTGGAGAACAATATCTTTGTGACAGCCACCATCGGCATTTTAGACATTCGTAGCCACACCTTTCAATTCATTCGGGCCGGGCACACGTTACCTATAATAATAAAGAATCAGATTGTACTCCAGGAAATTGAAAGCAAAGGCATGGGATTGGGCGTTACCCATTTGCGCAAAGTGCTGGAACAAAATCTTGAACTAAAAAAAATAAAGCTAAAACAAGACGAAACACTCATCCTTTACACCGATGGCTTTACAGAGGCAGTTCGCGAAGACAAAGCGTCTGACAAAATTCTGTTTGGTGAAGATCGTTTTTGGGCAGAGATCAGACAGGCTGCCCAGGGCACGCCGGAAGAAATGATCGAGCATTTGAAAAAAATGATTGATAGCTTTTACGGAGAAACGCCCCGCTTTGATGACCAGACCATTCTTATTCTAAAAAAATTAAATCAAGACGGCCAAACTTCAAGGAAACCACTGAACACTTAAAAGTAATGTTAAATTTTAAATTTTGAATGTTTAATGGACTTTTATGATTGTTGTCCTGTTCCAAATTCCTGTTTACCAGGTGATCAATTAAAAAACTTTCTTTAGCCTTTATTTATTAATTCAAACTTTGTGCTTGAAACGGAATTACTTTCAAAATTAAAATTGTGGCACGTTAAAGCATGTTATTTTTAGAAGGAAGTAATCTAACGGATCAATAGCATTTTTAGTTGCTGTTGCACAGAACCGGCTTTAATCCTGCAAATGTACAAACCACTACTTAAACTGGCTCCCTGTTCGTTTTTTCCGTTCCAAATTATTGAATGATTCCCTGCAGAATAATTTTTTGCACCATATTGACGAATTAACTGCCCCCGAACATCAAATATTTCGATTTTTACCGTGCTGCTTTGTTTTAAAAAGAATTGAATTCGCGTCGTTTGATTAAAAGGGTTTGGATAGTTGCCCAACAGACGAAAATTTTCTGATAAAAGCTTTGCCGACATGTCTTCAACTCTGGTAAAGACGGAATTAACCTGTCCGGGAGTACCATGGTTTTGCGATGCCCGCCAGTTTTGAGCAAGAGCATTATTGGAATCCGGATTAATTAATTCCAGTGTAGCCCCCAGGCCATCCGCTTCCGTCGGCCAGGGCAATTGATCATCATATTTTACAGAATCTACCAGCCTGCTCTGTTCATCAAAAAGTTTCACTTCATCACCACTACCAGACAGGCCAAAGTTCATGTTCCCAATTACTTCAATTGTGTGATCTGAAAAAAGACTTCTGAACTTTAAACTGTCAACACAGACAATTAAAAAGGCGTTCGGATTTAAATGCGTTTCCTCAGGGAAAGTAAAAACATGACTACTATCCGAATCGCTAACAAACCAACCGGTTAAGTCAATTGTTTGGCTCGAACGATTGTAGAGTTCAATCCAATCTCCGGGATCAAAGGCTTTTTCGGAGTGATAATTGATTTCATTAATGACAATATTTGAAGATTCATTGCTGGTCTTCCTGAAATGTGCTCGCAATAAAAGGCTTTGGGTCGGCTTAATGGAAATTTGAGGTTTGTTTGAAATTGCCGCCCCGGACCAACCGACAAATTCAAAACCGGCATTTGCCTTAGCATGAAGAGTTAATGGATTACCAGCAAAGTAAATACCAACAAAAGGGAAAGCGCTTACTTGTAAAAAGTCGTTCAATTCAATTTGCCCTGCCCCGATTGGGTCCATCTGTATTTCTAAAGAAATACTCTTCGGAAGGTCAAATTTTTCTTGAATAAACAGACGCATGTAAGCCGGACGATAACGGGCAAAATCTTTAAATATTGCAATAAAATGATACCACTCATCAAAGGAATTCCACCAAAGCTGGTCATCAATCCACCACACCGGCTGACTCCAGCGCTGGTAATGTTTTTCCATTTCTGCTTCAATATTCTGCTGCAATGAATCGATCACAGCAAAAACGTGGCTTGTTTTAAAAATTGAATTCATCAAATCAGCAAATCGATTAATGAACTTTTGTTTGAATTCAGAATTTTCAAGCAATTTACGCAATAAAAAGGTTGACCATGGTGGATTGCCCCAATGATTTGGCGTTTGCGTGGGACTGGTGGCGTATTCCAGGGTATTGTAGGAATATGCATAGGCATTTCCGCCAATACCGTAAGCATTTAAGCCAAAGCCAAAATCGAGGTCAAATAAAATCCAGCGCCAACGCCCGTCGGGCTGATGAGGACGCCAATATTTGATGTTGTTGCCTGGCCAATCACGATTGTCAATGAAAATTTCGAACGCCTGGTAAGTAATAAAATTTTCAACATCCATCATTTTTTTTACTTGATCGAAATTTTCTTGATTTGAAAGATCATGATTGTACACAAAATCCAGCAAATCTGAGTAATGTTCAGCGCTGCCGGTCAATGGCGTTCCATCCAGTTCTAAAAGATCAAGCGCATCACGCTCAACCCCGAAATGCTGTTCCAGGTAGGCTTCATTAATTTTTTCGCGCAGGTTTAAAATACCCCAGTATTTGCCATTTAAATAAACCCGGCAGGGACGATAGGCCTGGGTTTCAATATCTAAATCTTCAGCTAAAGTTTGAATCATTCCATCGGCAAACATGGTTCGTTCCCAGTCATTGCCGCTATTGCGCAAAACAAAGGAATGGTAACGGCTAAAAGGAAGATTAGGAAATAGCGGGTAATCAATGTATTCCGAACCATATTTTTTTCGGGCAAACAGGGCCAGCGATTTTTGCGGTCTTGCCCGGCTCCAGCCGCCAAAAATTTTCATTCCGGCATCGGTTTCAAAGCCATTGGTCAAGTCCGGCTCCCAAAATTCAATATGAACAGGGCGTTCCCAATCCTGCCAAAAATTGGCGCCAAAATAGGGCAGGTTTGGATCATAATCTTTACCTAAAACATAAATGCCCGTCTCCTCATCCCACAAATTTTCAGGTTCCGTGGTCAGACAGATAGTCGGTAGTTGAGAAGGTGGCTCAAATAAAAAAGTTCTGGTTGTAACAGGACCTTCTAAAATATTTGCACCTAATACGCGTGCTCTGATTACTGTAGTTTTGCCAATCCTGATAGGATGTTCATAAAGAGCCGATGAGGAATCCGGAATGGAGCCATCCATGGTAAAATGAATTTGGCCGGGTCCTGTCGTACTCATCTCTAAAAAGAAGTCCTGACTGTGATACACCTGTTCATTGGAAAAAACAACCGACTGTCCTCTTTCTTTGAAGCCTGGCGTTAAATTTGCCGTCCCTGGTGTAGGTTGATCGAAGTACAGCCATTGTTGTAGATTTTCTGCTTCCCGACCCAAGGAAACATCTGCAGACAGGGCTGGAATTTCCACCTGGTCAACCAGCTCTCCTTGCGCATTGCTTAAAGTTAAAATCTCTCCCTTCTGACTCAATCTAAAATTAGTGTGTAAGTAAATGGGGTTAAGATTTAATTCTTCTGGCGGCTCTGCGCCGCTTTCAAGAGGATTCATCAGCCCAACTGACAGGTAAGGAATAAAAGTAAGGTCACTGGAATTGATGTCGTAATTGTGAACCTCAACAGCCAGAACATTTTCTCCTTTTTTTAGCAGAGATTTAAAGCGCGTAACATTAAAGGAATCTGGCGGCAGACCACGGTACATTTTAGCTTCATAATCCCAGCTATCAGCGCCCTGATTCCAGGCCGGCGGAATGTTCTGCTGACCAATATTTGCTCTGGCAATCTCCTGACCATTCAAATAGGCAACAAAGGCATCGTCAAAGTCAATGTGCAGCAACAACCTTAAAATCTTTTCCGGCTCCTGAATCTGGAATTGCTTTCTGGCAAACAGTGAAATGGCTGGCGAAATTTGTGTCTGGTCATCGCCATCGCCATAACCTATACCAGTTGGTCCCTGAGCCCAGGCTGAGTCATCAAAGTTATTTTCTTTCCAGTCAGCAGGGATTTGCGCAGATCCGGGACGGTATCTCCATTGATCGCCCTTCCGAATCAAGGTCTGCCAATAAGGGATAGCTTGTTTGCGATCTTTCCCTGATGCCATAATTAATAAGTAGCTGTTGGCCGCAATGGTTATTTCAGGGAATAGCCATTTCTGTAAGGAATCCGGATCATCACTTAAGCCCCAGCCATTCAATGAAACGGGGTTTGATGAGGGATTAAACAATTCAATCCAGTCTGGAGTATCGTTGTCTTCATCAAAAAAAGTAGAGTTGTTTTTAGACATGACTTCATTAATTATCACCTGGCTTTTTAATGAAGGAATTAAAAAAAGCAGGAAGATCAACAATCCTTTATTTAAATAGTTCAAAAAAATATCCTTTCTCGATTACCTGTTCATTAAAAATTTAAGGGTCAAAATCTTTTGAGCAAATTTATTTTGATATTTAACGAATAAGAACGACAACCACATTAATTTAAACTGAGACCATAAGAAAATAAAAATTTTTCCACAATAAAGTGTTTAAACTTTCAGAAAAAAATTTCCCGCAAGATTGATATGATTGTAGAATCGTAATATTAACGAAGTTTATAAATTCGGGGGACTCAACTTCTTATTTATTTAATTGGGAGAAAAATTGGCCTTTCCAGGGATTAATCAATTTACTGAAAAATTTAAGACTAAAGTTATTCTATTAAGGAAAAAATAAAAAAAATTGATTAAAGTAAAAACTTAGATTGCCCACTAACCTTT
>JAGHBR010000196.1 GCA_021160885.1 Caldisericaceae bacterium | reverse complement strand
GGTTAAGGGTATAAGGGTATAAGGGTGTAAGGGTTTAAGAATGTAAGGGGTGACAGGCATTGCAGTTCAGTTGAAATATTGGTGCTCTAAAATGATTAAAGGGCAAGGTAAATCTTGCCCTTCAAATCCTCAAAACTTTGTTACTTGTCACCAGTCACTCGTTACTTGTTAAGCGTCACTGGTCACTCGTTACTGGTTACTTTCAAAAACTTTTACGCTTCTCTGCCTGAGCTCCAGTAAATAAATAAGATGGCAAACAACATGTCTGTTACAGGCAATCGTTTAACATATCTGCTTATTATTCTGCTCATTGCTGGCTCTACTTTGCGTTTGTACAATCTTGATCACCGTCCCGTGCATGGCGATGAGGCAGTGAACGCCGCAAAACTCAATCAGCTAATGCAAAGCGGGCACTTCCACTACGACCCGGCCGATTACCACGGCCCGCTGCTTTTTTACTGTAGCTGGCCCCTGGCCAAACTTGGCGGAAAGAGCGACTGGCGGCAATTGACTGAACAGAACCTGCGTCTGGTAACGGTTCTGTTTGGTCTGTTGCTGCTGCTTTTGCCTTTTTTGCTGAAACCTTTTTTAAGCGATCGGCTGCTTCTGCTAATCGTCTTTTTTCTGGCTTTCAGTCCACCGCTGATTTTTTACAATCGTTATTACATTCATGAATCATTGTTTATTTTCTGGCTTTACCTGACGCTTTTTCTTTTTTTACGCGCCTGGCTCGCTCACAAAGCCTCTTTTTACTTCTGGGCTGGCGTAGGCCTGGCCATGGCCATGGCCACCAAAGAAACCTGGCCTCTCTTCTTGTTCAGTCTCTTACTGGCGCTGGGCCTGCTCAAAATTTCAGGCAGACTAAACGTACAAAAAGTTGACTGGTTCTCCCTAAAAAAAATATTGCTTTTTCTGACCGGCCTGCTGTTACCTTTATTTTTTATTTTTTCTGATTTTGGCCGTAACTGGAATGGCTTACAACAATTCCTGGTTAGTTTTAAGCTCTATTTTCAGCGTGGTTACCAGCAACCGTTGCACGTGCATCCCTGGTACCAGTACCTGAAATGGCTATTCCTGTTCCGCCTCGACTCCTGGCACTGGGCCACCGAATTTTTAAGCGGGCTTTTAATGCTGTTGGGCTTATTTTATTTAATTAAAAAGGAAAAGCTCACCAACGGTCTTTTTATTCTGCTTACAATTGGCCTGACAGGCCTGCTTTGCGCCTTGCTTTTTTCGCTGATTCCCTACAAAACACCATGGAATTTACTCCCTTTCTGGTACGGTTTGCTCTTTTTGGCCGCTTACGGTTTGGACTGGTTGTGGCAACGTTTTCCCCAAACAGCCCGCCTGCTTTTGCTTTTATTTCTGCTTCACTATGGCTGGCAGTACTACCAGCAAAACTTCGTAAAAGACTGCAGCCCGCAGAATCCTTACGTTTACGCTCATCCCACCCGGCAGGTGGTGCGGCTGGCCAGTACTGTTGATTCGCTGCTCAACAATCTGCCTTCGGGCAGACAGACCTACCTGCAGGTGATGGTTCCTCAAAATGATTACTGGCCACTGCCCTGGTATTTTCGGCACCTGGAAAAGGTTGGCTGGTGGTCGCAGGTACCGGATTCAACGCCACCTGCGCCATTGATTTTAGCCGATGTGATTTTGCAGGACTCATTAACTCAATACCTTTACGAAAAACAGCCGCCTGGCCAACGCCCGCTTTACCTGCCTTACTTTCCGCAGCCTGTCCAACTGCGCCCGGGACGCCCTCAATTGCAACTGTTCATTCAAAAAGAAGTTTTCGACAGGATGAAAGCGCAATGAACAACCAGCTTTTGAAAGAGCAATTTGACCAGTCCGTGCATCGTTTTCAGCAATTGGCAATGAACACGGTGTTTGAAATCTTCATTGCCCATCCCGATTTTAATTTTGCCCAAAGCGCCGCGCACGAAGCTTTTGCCTTGCTGAAACAATTGGAAAACGATTTGAGCCGCTTTAAAGAAAACAGCGATGTTGCCCGTATTAATCAGCTTCAACCGGGCCAGTCCACAATCGTCAGTCCGGATACTTTTGAATGCCTGCAACTTTGCCAGAAGCTGTTTGACTTAACCGGCAGGCTGTTTGATGTGGGCCAGGGCGATCTTTACGATTTTTACAAGGGCAAACAAAAGCCTGCTGCTCCGCTTCGCCAGGGCTCTATTCGGAATTTAAGACTTGATCGCGAAAACTTTTCGGTTTACTGCGTAAAAGATTCGCCTTCCATTGACCTGGGCGGCATCGGTAAGGGCTTTGCGCTGGATAGGATGAAAGAATTTTTACAAGATTGGGAAATTAACCGGGCGCTACTGCAAGGAGGCTACAGTTCCATTCTGGCTTTTGGAGACATGGCCTGGCCGCTGTCCATTCATCACATTTTTCGAAAAGACGAACTGCTTTGTCGGCTGAATTTAAAAGATGCTGCCCTTGGCGCATCCGGCCTGGCCAAGGGCCCACACATCGTGAATCCGTTGACCCATCAACCGGTTGATCCGCAAAAAGCGGTTTGGATTTTAGCGCCTAAGGCAGCCATTGCAGATGCCCTGTCCACCAGCGGTTTAATTTTAGCTGAATCAGATTTAGAAAACTTGCAACGTAAAAGTGAAATTCCCTTCGAATTTTTAATTGTAACTCCCGATGCGATTTTGAAATCAAATGGATGGCTGGATTAATTTCTTTGTAATTTTCTTTGAACTTAGCTAAAATCTGGCCGTAAAATCGGTCTGTTAACAATAACTGATTACGGAGGTGAAAATGAAAAAAGTGCTGCTCGTTTTTGTCATGGTTTTGTTTCTTGTACCACAGGCCTTTGCTCAAAACACAGGTAAGGGAGTGGGCGTTATTATCGGCGAACCGACTGGCATCAGCCTGAAGCTCTGGCAATCTTCCAGCATTGCTTTTGATGGCGGACTGGCCTGGTCGATTGGGCCAAACAGCCGATTTCATTTTCACGGAGATTACCTGATTCACAATAAAGAGGTGCTCAACTCGCCAAACGCCATTTTTTATTTTGGCCCCGGACTGCGGCTGCGCCTGGGCGATGAGGATCGCATTGGTGTGCGGGGCGTGGCTGGCGTCGATATTTACTTTAAACAAGCGCCGATCGATTTTTTCATTGAAGTGGCTCCCATTCTGGATTTGATTCCCGGCACCTACCTCAGCTTCAATGCCGGCTTCGGCTTTCGCTATTTCTTTAATTGATTCCATGTTCTAAAAAAGATTCAGCATTGATCTGTGCCCATCAGTGGCTTAAAAATTTCGATGTGTTTCGGTGGCTAACTGATTTTATTGAGGAATGTTTAAATAAAATTCAATCCGTCTAATCCGTGTTCTAAAAAAAGAATCCGTACTTATCTGTGTTTATCAGTGGCTAAAAAACTCGGTGCATTTCGGTGTTTCTCGGCGGCTAATTATTTTAATTGATGCTCCGTCGTAAGTGAAAAAATAACATTTAAAATCATTTAACATTCAAAACTCAACATTCAACATTATTAGTATTCAGTGCCCTTCGGTGGCAAATTTAAACAGATTGGTGAATGGTTTAATGGAGTTAAAAGTTAAGGGTATAAGAGTATAAGGGTTAAGAGTATTTTGTTTGAATGGGTGCATTGGTCAGCGTTTTAGCAATTTCATTCAACATTCAACATTCAAAATTCAAAATTTTTAAAGTGTTCGGTGCCTTTCGGTGTGTTTCGGTGGCCTATTCTGTTATTTAATATTGCACTGCCATCGAGTAATTACACTAAAAATCATTCAACATTCAAAACTCAAAATTCAAAATTTCTAAAGTGTTTGGTGTCTTTGGGTGTGCTTCGGTGGCCCTCAAACCTTCCCATCAAATTTAAAACAATCAGTGTAAATCAGTGGCCAAAAATCAGTGCTAATCTGTGTCCATCAGTGGCTCTAATATTTCGGTGAAATTCGGTGCCCTTCGGTGGCTACCAGCACTTTCCCTCCAAATCAGCAAAACCCATTTTTTAAAATGAATCAATGTTTATCTGTGTCAATCAGTGGCTTAAAATTTTCAGTGAAATTCGGTGGCTAACTAATTGATTCTCCACTGCAATTGGTAAATAACAATTTAAAATTTTTAGTTTTCGGTGCATTTCAGTGTTTTTCGGTGGCTAACTTTATTCTATTATGGAATGCTTGACTAAATTTAAATACGTAAAATTCACCCATTCCTTATTAAAAAAAAATCCGTGTTTATCTGTGTAAATCAGTGGCTAAAAAAATCGTTGTATCTCGGTGGCTATTCCCCCCTTGAGACAAACCGTCTCCGCAAAGTCTTCAAATCCCTTAAAACCGAAAACACTTCCCGTCCAACCGACAGGCGGGAATCCCGATCACAGCGCCACTCAATGGGAAACTCCAGCCAGCGCCACTTGTTTTGCCTGGCTAAAAAATAGAATTCCAGATCAAACAAAAAGCCGTCAATGGTTGCCTGCTCCGCCAGTTGCCGTGCGACTGGCCCAGCAAAAACCTTAAAGCCGCATTGCGGATCACGGATGGTTTCAGGCAATTTCAGATAAAAATGCACCCATTTTCGAAAAAGAAAAGAAAATAAGCGACGCTTAAAAGGCATGGGAAGAGTAATTCGACTGTTTGGTAAAAAACGCGATCCGGCAGCGATTTCACATTCCTGCTTTTTGATTAAATCTAAGCCGGTCAATAAATAGGACAAAGGCGCCGTACCACCGCTGTCCATAAAGGCCACAATCTTTCCCGAACTGGCCAGCAGGCCCTGCCGCACAGCATGGCCTTTGCCATAGTGTTGCTGCGAATCTAATAACTTTAAATCTTGGCCAAACTCCCTTTGCAGTTGTCTGACAATCTGCTGTGTACCGTCAGTACTACCGTCATCCGATACAATCAGCTCTAACAACCAATCCTGACTGTTAAAAAAGGAGAAGGCCGAGCGCACATCACGTTCAATTTTTGCCTCTTCATTCAGCACCGGAATTATCAGAGAAAGACGTTCGGCCATACAATTGCTTTCATCGTTTAATAGACGCGCTTGCCGCCACTAAAAGATTCCGTCGTAATTCGGGCCACCACACCGGCCAAAAACAGCAAACCGACTAAATTGGGGAAGGCCATTAGCGCATTGGCTGTGTCGCCCACATTCCAGACGATGTCCAGATATTGGCCCTGCAGATTAGCGCCCAGAAACAGCAAACCGATGTAAATAAATCGGTACGGTTTTTTAACTTTAATCCCGGCAATGTACTCCAGACACTGCTCGCCATAATAGGCCCAGCCAATCAAAGTAGTGTAGCCGAACAGAAAGGAAGCAATGGCAATGATGGTACCGCCAAGCCCGAAGGGAAGCACGGTATTAAAGGCTGCTGAAGTCAAGGCTGTGCTGGAAAGCCCGCCGTTTTGCAGGTTGTAGCCCACCTGCTTGGCAAAATCCACCACCTGGGGCGATATATTCTGCAAATTGACATTGGCGCCGTTCAAATCCACGCCCAATGCCGGGGTGAACAACCACATGCCGCTCAGCACAATGGTCAAAGTAGTCATGGTGTTCACTACAATGGTATCAATAAAGGTACCGGTCATGGCAATTAAGCCATTTTTGGCCGGATCACTGGATTTGGAAGCGCTCTGGGCAATGGCCGCCGATCCAAGACCGGATTCATTGGAAAGTACGCCACGACTCACACCTAAGCTTAAAGCCTTTTGCACCGAAGTGCCGATTAAGGCGCCTCCCAGCGCTTTTCCCGTAAAGGCTGCAGAAAAAATGATTTCAAACGCCTCAATGATGTGTGAGACATTCACCAGAATAACGGTGATGGCTCCCAAAAAATAGAACAAGATCATGGTTGGAACCAGTCGTTCCGCTACCGCACCGATCCGCTTAATACCCCCAATAACTACCAACCCCACCAAAATAGTTAAAACAGCTCCGCTAAGCAGCGGTGGTACGCCAAATTGCGTTTTAAATGCCAGCGCCATGGAATTGGACTGAGCCATATTGCCCGTACCAAACAAAGCGGCAAAGGCCCCGCAAACGGCAAACAAGGCAGCTAAAAACTTACTGAACTTCCCTTCTTTCAATCCGTAACGAATGTAGTACATGGGCCCGCCGGCCATGGTACCATCTTCCGCCACTTTTCTATACTTAACGCCTAAAAAACCCTCGGCGTATTTGGTGGCCATGCCAAAAAATCCGGAAATCCACATCCATAGCGGGGCGCCGGGTCCACCCGTGGCGATGGCGGTTGCCACGCCGGCAATATTGCCATTGCCTACCGTGGCTGCCAGGGCGGTCATCAAGGCTGCAAATGGTGAAATGTCGCCTTCATCTTCAAGAGAATGATCCTTGCCACGTGCGCCTAAAAAGATGAGTTTTAAGGCATTGCCCAAACGGCGCACCTGAATCATCTTGGTGACTATGGTCAGCACAATGCCGGTAATCACCAACAGGGCGACCATCCAGTTTCCCCACATGAAATCCCGTATCTGAAAAGTGAGCCGCAGAATCTTGTCCATCAATTCCATGGCTTTTGCTGCCTCCTCTGCTTAAACCATTGAGAAAACAATTTTTCAATAATAAAAGAAAATCGGGAAAAATGCCAGAATAATTTGCACTTTTTTGTTTATCACAAAATGCAACGAAGCGATAAAGGGAACAAGAAAAAAATCATCTTTGCGCTCTCTGTGGTCCACAAATAAACTTTCAGGGAACCGCGATTTCTCTGCTTAAATTAATTAAATCCTTCAACACAGAGTAGCCGGTTTCATATTCTCCGGCGCCAGGACCTACGATGGTAACATCAGGCAAAAAATCAGTGCTGATGATTACGGCATTGGTTGCCCCCTGCACACTGGCCAGAGGATGAGATTTTTCCAGTAACTCCGGCTGCACGCTGGCCAACAGGCCCTT
>JAGHBR010000245.1 GCA_021160885.1 Caldisericaceae bacterium | reverse complement strand
TTTTAAAATTTTGTGAAGTATTTATATCCAGATTGATAAAAATGAAAAGAGTATTAATAATCCATTAAAATTGGCGTTAGAAAATTAAAATGATGTGCCGACCATCCTTGTACTCAGCTTAAGATTTCAGGGTAAACCATGGCAATCTTGTTTAGATCATCATCGCTCAAGTATTCAAATTCAATTCCAACATGATAAGTTTTTTCTGTTTTATTTACGCAATTTTTAATCGTTCCTTTTGCCTTGACCACGTTTTCACCAAGCCCGATGGTCAGCTCAATTTTTCGACCAACCTCCATCGGGTCAAATGATTCGATGCTTATCCCGGTACGACTTATGTCAATTGTTTTTACTACACCCTGTAATATGACCTGGTCTTGATCGTCAAACAACTGGAAGGCCAATAAGTTTTCTGACTCAAGTCTTTTTGCTGCCCGGCCATTAAAATCCAATTTAAACCTCCTGATTGCTAAATTGAAAATATGGTTTTAAATCTTCCGAAATCAAATCCTCCGGAACGTGAATATATTTTAATTCATCGACAATTATTTCGATCTTTTGCATGGTTTCGGATTTTCGGTTTAAATACAAATACAATTGATCTTTGTAACGCACCAATCCGCCATAAAAAAAACCACGATCATAGCGAACATTGATAGATAGTTTTTCCAACAAATCCAACAATCGCTTTAAAACTTCTTCCTGATGGCTTTGTTGTTCTACTTTTTTCTTAGCCACTTAAAGGTTACCTGCATTAAACTACAAATATTGATCAAGATTTCTCTGTTTTAAGGCATCGACTACTTCTTTAACGCGCTGAGAGCTATCCTTTCGGCAAATTAGAATGGCGTCTTCCGTTTCAACGACTGCAAGATTTTCCACGTCTATTAAGGCCACCAATTTTTTAGGCGAATAAATTAAATTATTGCGGGAATCAATTACAACACTATTTGCCGCTGTAATGGCATTTTGTTTTTCATCTTTTTCCAAAATGGCATAGGCCGCTTCCCACGAACCAACATCATTCCAGGTAAAATCGGCCTCAATAATGTAAACTGATTGTGCCACTTCCATGATAGCATAATCAATGGATATGGATTTAATCCGCATATAAACATCAAGAATGGTTTCTTCCATTTTATCGGTATAAAGATTCTGGTAAATTTGTTCAAAACCAATTCCCATTTCCGGTTGGTGGGTACCAAATTCTTTTAAAATTGTACTGGTTTTCCAGATAAACATACCGCTATTCCATAAAAAGTCGCCACTTTTAAGAAATAATTTGGCTGTTTCCAAATTAGGTTTTTCGGCAAAGGTTTTAACTTTGTAAATGGTACGATTGTTTATCTGAGTAACTGCCTGGCCTCTTTGAATATAACCATACCCGGTTTCAGGATAAGTTGGTGTTATGCCCAATGTTATCAGGGCATCGTTTTGTTTGGCGTAGGCGACCGCCGTTTTAATAACATCCTGAAAAACATCAACTTCTTTTATTAAATGATCAGCAGGCAAAATAACCATAGGTTCTTCAAGAGATGCTTTTTTACGTACAATGGCTGCCGCCAACCCGATACAGGGGGCCGTATTTTTACCAAATGGCTCGGCAATAATATTTTGTTTGGGAATTTCCGGGATTTGTTGATGAATTGGATCCAATAATTCCTGATTGGTAATGATTAAAATATTTTCATTAGGAGTTAGATCTTTAATGCGCTCGTAGGTTAATCGAATCATCGATTTATCGCCAAATAAATTAAGCAACTGTTTGGGATAATCTTTTCGGCTTCGGGGCCAAAAGCGCGTACCCATTCCACCAGCCATCAAAACAACGTGCATTAAACTCTCCTTAATTTGGAACCACCCGTAATACTGAAAATGCCCACATTAACTAAATACAACGCCTTTAAACTAATAAATTTTTAAACACATTTAAAGAGGAGTCTATCGCGAATTTAATTTTTCTAACCATTTTTTAGCCACAGCATTATTTTTATCCAGCTCCAGCACGGTTTCAAAAACACGACGTGCATTTTCAGTTTCACCTTTTAAATAATAAGCTTCGCCCAAATTATTTAAAGCGCCAAGGTAACGTGGTTTTAAAGTTAACGCTTTAAAAAACAGACGAATCGCTAAATCATAATTGCCAAATTCTTTGTGCAAATAGCCTAGGTTATTGATTGCCTCGGGGTAGTCACGATTGTAAATTAAGGCTAATCGAATATGTTTAAAAGCGCTGTCAATTTTGCCCTCGTAAAAATAAATTACGCCCAGATTGTTGTGCGCCTTAGCATATGTTGAATCCATCTGCAAGACTTTTTTGTAGCCGTTTATCTCTTCAAGAAGGTCATTGCTCTTCTGCGCGTTTTCAGCTAAAGAAAAGACCTGCCAGTTTAGCTTGCCCGCTAAAATCTGATTAACCAATTTTAAATTTTCTCTGGCTCGCTCCAAATTCGGATTCAATTTCAAAGCCTTCTTAAAATGCTCTTTGGCCTCTTTAAACTGATTAAGATATAATAGCATGTAACCGGCGTTATTGTAAGCTTCAGCGTAAATAGTGTCTAATTCGATGGCCTTTTTAAAATAATTTAGAGCTTCTTGAAACTGGCCAAACTTTTGGTAGGCCACACCAAGGTAATTGTACACATCCGGGATTGTATCTGTGTAATTCATCACCTTTAGCCAGCTTTCAATGGCCAAAGTGTCATTACCATTGGCATGCGCTTGAATCCCCAAAGTAATCAGGCTATCAACCTGCGCTTTCATTAAAGCCTGCTTTTCACTCGGCTGGAGTCCCGGTTTGGCTTTTTCTTTGGGTTGAAAGACTGCACATGATGAAACAATGAGGGTCAATAAGAAAATTAAAAACTTACGCATGGTTCCTCCCACGCTAATATGGTACAAATAATAATGGTTACCCATTTAAAACGATGTGTCCGACAAAAACAACATTTGCCGGTCCCGATAAAAATATTCGACCCTGCTTCAGAACAACTTTAAGTTTTCCGCCTCTTGTTTCAATATTTAATTCTGTCTTTTGGGGATTTTTCTTTTCAAGGAATACCAATGTACTGGCTGTTACACCGGTGCCGCAGGAAAGTGTCTCTGCTTCCACGCCTCTTTCGTAGGTTCTTACTTTTAATGTATTTTTATTAACGGGATAAATCAAATTGACGTTTGTACCTTGCGTACCAAACATGGAAGAATACCGCAAAGACCTGCCAAGCGCTTCAAAATTTTTGAATTCGGGTTCATTTGTTTCTAATACAAGGTGAGAAACTCCAACTCGACGAAAGCCAAGCAGTTCGACATTGTCCGGCAATGGCAACCCTATTAAATCGGGCAATGTTTCCGAAGAAGAATTAACCAGCAATTCTACCGTAATCCAACCAGTGTCTTCAAAAAAATAGCTGTGCAGGCCATCATCGGCTTCAATGGTGTTTTCAGATTTTTTACTGCAAACACCAATCGTCAGTAAATATTTAGCTACAGCACGCAAACCGTTGCCGCACATCTTCCCGCGAGAGCCATCTGCATTGAAGAATGTCATCTTTGGAATTTTTAAATCCTGAAAGGCCACATGAATCAGGCCATCGGCACCAATGCCAAAGTGGCGATCACACCATTTTTTAATCACAGTTGAATTCAACAGATTAAGTTCAATATCCCTGTCATTTAACAGAATAAAATCATTACCTGTGGCCTCAACCTTGGTGAAAGGAATTATGCTTCTCATTATTCCTCGATTTCCGGTAAATTAAATTGAATTCCAGAGGTTTCCCAGCGTTTGCGAACCTGGATGGTATCTGGTGAAAAGGCAAAAGGTTCACAAAAATGAAATGGCCTTAACTTACCGCTATCAAATTGTCCGTTTCTGTTTTGATCAACATAGCCCTGTAACTGATACTCACCTTCCGGAACGAAAGGAAAATAAAACCGATTCCTGCCTTGCAGAACCGTTTTTAAGGTTAACCTTTTACCAGACAGAGAAACCAGTTTTAAAATGACCGGATTTTCAACTTTTTTCAGATTGAGATTTCCACTAACCTCACCCAATTCTTTATTGGAAACCATGAAAAAAGTAAAGGAATCCAAAGAATCGACGCATGGCTGCCCTCTAAAATCATGCACCTTCCGCAAAGGCAACCAGACCACGTACTGCGAATCCGGCTTCAGATTCTGACTGGGAACAAATGCCCCATCGTAAAGGGAATTTAGCTTCCAGGCTCCTTTAACCGGAACTCCGCTGCCTAAAGTCAATTTAAAATGTTTGCTCAGTTGTTCCCAGTCTACTGGTAGCGAGAATTTAAAATAGATGTGTGTTTCGGGTCGTACATTTTTGGCGCTGTCCTGCGGGCTGTAGGTTTCCAGCCTTAACCGGGAAGTGTCTTTTTTTGCGGTTCCTTTGAAGTAACGGATTAAATCACGCTGCTGTACATTACCGCTACTGTCTTTTAACTGGCTAAATTGGATCTGGTAAGTTGTTAAACTGTCCAGAGGTTGCGTTAAGATTTCAAACCAGTTGGCATTTTGCCAATTTTTACCAGTTTGCACAATCGGAATCGTCATTCCATTCAGGCTGTCTATTAGTTCCACCCTTAATGTTGAGTCCAGAACCACAGGTTCGCTAAAGCGAACGCGAATAAAATCATTAAACAAGGCTTTGACATCAATAATCTGCGGTGCAATCGTGTCAAATTTAGCCAGTTGAAGGCCCAATCCGCTAAAAACATTTTTCTCTTTGTCCAGACAAACGTCCTGGTAAGCAATGGCAAATCGTTCGGTCAGGGCATTTAATAAAAAATTATGATTACGGTCTTCAACGGCCAGCAGGCGGTAGCAGCCATCTTTTATAAATTTCAGAGCGAAACTACCCTCTTCTCCGGTTTGCGAAATATAGTCGGGCTTGGTTTCAAAAGGATTAAAGTCCGAAGTGTCGGAAAGAAGATAGGCAAAGATATTAAAAGTTTCGTTTTGTTTTAAACCATACACTTTTCCGGTAATCTGGCCCTGGTCAATACTGTCGCCGGTAGAAAAAGCCAGCGAAAAGCTCTGGGCCATCTTGTTATTCCGCAAATCCTGAATGCCGCTACCCAAGGTCAATACATAGGTTTGATCTTTTTTTAGCTCTTCTAGAAAACGGATTTTTAAGATGCGCCCTTTTTTCCAACTGTTTTCCAAAGTTAATGGCGGTGAGATAAACAGATTGTTTCGTTCACTGCCCTCTTTAATGCGCTCCGAAAAGGTGATTTGAACTTCATTGAGATCCATTGGGACATTAATGGTGCCAGGCAACAGAGAAGTTTGCACAATTTCAGGCGGCGTTCGATCAACCGGACCTCCGGAAGGCGGCCCCTGAATGGCACAGGCGAAAAATAAAAACGACAAAAGTAAAAGAAGTTTCTTTATCAAATTGAACTCCACGAATCTCAGCTTGTTAATTACACCATTAACTCCATTTATGAGGTTAATTTTTTCACCTCTTTTAAGGAGCTAAACACAGATTCTTTTCCTTTAATATAGCAGTGAACCACTATTAAAGGCAAAGGAAAAAATAAATGAAAGGAATATTTGGAACAGCAAAATAGAGCAATGGCTCAGGAAACTGTTAAGCTATGGGAATTTTAAAATCCAAAATGCGATTTTTTAAGCAAGTTCTAAGGTTTTACATCCCTCCATGAACTCGTTTTAGGTAATTTAAAATTCGGAATTCGGATTTGTTTCGAATTTCGCATTTCGAATTTCGATATTTTTAACAGGAAGGAATTCTTATTAAAACAAAAAAAGCCGCTCAAGGCGGCTGTTGAAAAAACTATTTCTTTTCTTTGATTCGGGCGGCTTTACCACGCAAATTGCGTAAATAATACAATTTCGCGCGACGCACGCGTCCACGTTTAAGAACTTCGATTTTGGCAATTCTTGGCGAATGCAAAGGAAAAATACGTTCTACGCCAATGCCATTGGAAATTTTGCGTACGGTAAAGGTTTCGTTAATACCGCCGCCTTTACGTTTAATGCAAACACCCTGAAAAACCTGAATACGTTCTTTATTACCTTCGATAACACGCACATGTACGGCCAGCGTGTCACCGGGTTTAAACTCAGGGATATCCATACGCAACTGATTCGCTGTAACCTGATGTAAAATGTCCATGGTTCTGTCTCACTCTTTTTATTTTATTGATTTCAAATATTTTTCGTACAAATCCGGGCGACGCGTTTTAGTTAATTTCTCACGCATTTTCTGTCGCCATTCTGTAATTTTTTGATGGTTACCTGAAAGCAACACTTCTGGAACACGTTTCCCCATAAATTCTTCCGGACGCGTGTAATATGGCGCATCCAGTAAATCATCAGAAAATGAATCGGTCCAGGCTGAATTAATATCTTTAATGACGCCAGGCAACAATCTTACAATGGCATCGACCATAACCAGTGTGGCTACTTCTCCGGAACTTAGGATATAATCGCCGATCGAAATTTCATCGATTTTGTAAAATTCATGAATTCGTTCATCAATACCTTTGTAATGCCCACATAAGAAGACCAGATGGTCTTTGATGCTTAATTCTGTGACCACTGATTGGGTCAGCTTTCTGCCTTTGGGCGAAGGCATGACAATGTGCGCTTTGTTTACATCCTGATTTTCAAAGATCTGTTGCAAGGCCCGATAAAAAGGTTCAATTTTTAAGACCATCCCCGGGCCACCACCATAGGGATAATCATCGATGGTCCGGTGCTTATCCGTGGTAAAATCACGTAAATCGTGAATGTGGATGTCCACGGCCTGTTTTCTTCGCCCCATTTTAATGATGCTTTCATTCAGGGGCTGTTCTAAAATTTTCGGGAATCCGCTAACAATATCTATCCGCATCTCAAAGATCGGCCAAGCCTTCCATCAGATGGATGATCATTTTACCTGCCTGACGATCAACCTTCTTAATGACCGATTTAATCGCCGGCAGCAAAAGTTCACCACCTTGTTCGTTTTTTACCACGTAAACGTCATTTGCAGTGTAAGACCACACATCACGAATGACGCCGAGGTAATTTCCCTGTTCATCAA
>JAGHBR010000512.1 GCA_021160885.1 Caldisericaceae bacterium | reverse complement strand
ATTACAATCACTAAGACATAAGAAAATTTTTTCATTTTTTCCTCCAATAAAATTTTATATTCATCTTACGATGCTTCGATTTCGGCAACCGCTTTTGATTGCTCGCCCTCGCTTATTTCAAGGATTGAAGCCATGTTTAATACTATTTTTACTGAATCTGCTACCTTAGCCAATCCATCAATAAATTTATTAGCCTGTCCCCTTTTCACTTCTGGTGGCGGTTCAATTTGTTGAGATTCAATTTTTAAAACTTCATTCACCGTATCCACTATCAGCCCTACCTGCATCTCTTCTATCCGTACAATAATAATACAGGTACGGTCATCATAGGCCTGTTCTTCCAGGCCAAACCGTTGTCTCAGGTCAACAACCGGAATAACTTTTCCCCGGATGTTAATAACGCCTTTTACATAATTGGGCACATCAGGAACTCTGGTAATGGGCTGAAGACCAATGATTTCCAGAACATAATGGATTGGTATGGCATATTCGCTGTTTCCTAAATTGAAACTTAAATATTTGTCTTTTTGAGTATCTTCCGATGTCATCAGATCTTCTGATTCAGTCATCGTGTTTTCTCCCTAATATTCTATGCCTTCGGCAATTTGAAGCATGGTATTTAAATCCAGCACCAGGCAAATGTTGCCATCGCCTAAAACAGCACAGGCAGACACGCCATCTAATTTCCCAAGATATTGAGGCACTGGCTTCAGGACTAACTGTTGCTGACCTAAAATTTCCTGAACCCAAAGTCCAACCACTTTTTCTCCCACTTTAGCTACAACCACAATCCCTTCCTCTATTGCTTTGTAACTGCTCATTGAATTGTAAAAATTATCCAGCCGTATAATAGGAATAATTTCTTCACGTATTTTAATGACCTCCTGCCCATCGATCAGTTCTACTACCTTCCGATCCTCAATATGCAAAGCTTCACAAATATCCTGCATGGGGATGGCGTAAATAGTTTCATCCGCCCTCATTAGCATACCTTCGATAATCGCCGTAGTAAGAGGAATTTTAAGATAAATGGTCGTCCCCTGACCAGGAGTTGACTGTATTGAGATGTGGCCTCTCATTTTTTCCACATTCTTTTTGACTACATCCATGCCCACGCCGCGGCCGGAAATATTGGTAACCTTATCAGCTGTCGAAAAGCCAGCTTTAAAGATAAGATTGTAAATCTCGTTATTTGAAAGTTGTTGACGATTCGCCGGGATCAATCCTCGTTCTTTGGCCCTTTTCAAAATCTTTTCTCTATCAAGCCCCCTGCCATCATCTTTGATTTCAATCCAGATTTCTCCTCCCACGCGTACAGCTTTCAACAGGATATGCCCAATCTGAGGTTTTCCATTGGCCTTTCTCTCTTCAGGTGATTCTATTCCATGGTCGATGGCATTACGCAGAATATGTACCAGTGGATCAGAAATGTGCTCAATGACCGAACGGTCGACTTCATTTTCGCCGCCAGCTACTTCCAGTTCTACTTGTTTGTCTCTTTTTAAAGAAATATCCCGCACTAAACGACGCATTTTGGCAAACAAGCCATTCAGGGGGATCATACGCATGGAGGTTGCCAGATCCTGCAATTCACGGATGTTTTTTTGTAAATAGGCAATCGCCTTGTCAAGGCCTTCCATTTCCAAAGTATTAAATGCCGGGTGCTGAGAAACCATGGTCTCAGCAATTACAATCTCTCCGACCAGGTCCATCAACCGATTAAGTTTTTCTACATCTACACGAACCACTTCATTTGCTTTTTGCGCTTCCCGATTATTACTGAGTTTTTTTTCAATGTTTTCCAGCTTCTTTTCTACTTTTGGGGATCGAGGTTCTGCTCTTTTTAACTCAACTTCAGAGTGCTGGCCTCGATTATCAGCTACAGGCGCCATCTCCTTTAACAGGTCGATTAATCCCAATTTACCAGGAATGGTGGGCGCTTTGCCCTGGTTCAAATTAGCAACAGCCAGACGCAGGAAATCGATAATCTTTAATATTAATGAAATTTGTTTACCTGTTAATTTGATTTTTTGCTTGCCGGCCAAATTAAAAACAATCGACGCCTGTCGTGAAATTTCGACAATATCATTAAAATTCAATTCACGAGCCTTGGCATTAAGCTCTGTTAAAGCATTAAATACGTTTTGCAATGCCTGAATATCTGTTGAATTCTTTTCTAATTTTAACAAATTCTGTTCCAGAACATCCATCAATTCAGTGGATTCGAGGGAGAACTGTTCGACCAAATCGGCCTTATCTGCCAGGCTGTTCTGCGACAGAGGATTTGATTGTTCATCAGATGAATCTTGCTCTGCCGTATTTTTTTCATCCGTCTTTACTGATTTGTGAGAGATAGCAGCCTTTATTCGATCAGAAAGCGCTTTAAAATTTCCCTGGTAGCCAGCTTCTGATAATGTCCTTTTCAGATAATAAAAAATTGCATGAAGTTCATCGCAGGCTTCCAGCAGGAGTTCCGTATGCTCTTTACTAAGCTCGAGTTCATTTCTTCTAAAATGGTCTAAAAGTGATTCTATAAGATGAGTTAATTCTCCAATAAGTTTTAATTCAAGGAAACCGGCGCTCCCTTTAATGGAATGAAAAATTCTGAAAAGTTCGTCAACAAATTCTTGCTCGTTAGATTGATGGCTGGTTAATGAATTTTCCAGTTTTAGTAAAATAGACTCGGCCTTTTCCAGGCCTTCCACTCCTTCGTTTACAAAATCGAGTAAAATCTCCCTGTCTTCAGCACTAAATTCCATAAGCCAGTTCCTGTTCCGGTTAAGTTTGTTGCATAGAATTTTGAACAAGTTCTTCGTAATTAATTGATGTTTCTTTTTGTTGATTTTTTAATATGGAAAAGTCTTTTGTAAATCGCAGCCGACCCGTCAGCGGATCTAAAATAATTAAAACATGTTCTAATTGTTTAGAAACTTTTACCACATGAACTGGTGTTGCTATAATTACTCCAGGTTCAATCCTGCCTAAAACTTTAATGTATGGCTCATGGATTTTATGTAATTGTCGTTTACAGATTGTTAAATAAGATTTATTCGCCAAATAATTGTCAAAATTCTTTTGATAGGTATCTACTGCTTGTTGGTAATTTTTAAACGATAATTTAATCGATTCAAACAAGCGGACGATGGAACTGTCCAAAATGATCCGCTTTTTTCCCGCTTCCTTCAATCTTAAAAAATATCCCAAAAGGGTCTGTTTTTCCTTCTCCAGCCGATCTTTAATTTCCTTGATTACAAATTCCTGGCTGGCCATCTTTTTTTCAAACAACTTAATCTGAGTATTAAAAAAACTTAAATTGTCATCTTTTACATAATTAGGCCCAATGAAAATTCTTGAATTTCCCTGAATGTGATTTGTAACCAAACCATTTCGACAGCGAATTTCTGAATTCGCGATAAAATTGGCCCAAACTTCATCATGGCTGATTACTAAGGAATCATGGATTCCTTCGCTTACCACTACTTTCCCTTTGGCCGAAACCTTATATTTTTTAATGTAAGGAGCAATCACCATACCATTTGAAACAATTTTACTTGACTCAACTTCTTTGGTATTGTCTATTCCTTCCAATGCCTGGAGACTGCCGCCGGTTTTGATATAGGAGGAATGAATAGCGCCTTCAACAAAAACATTAGAAGGACTATCCAAATATGAATGGCTGTGGATATCTTCGGTTACTTTGACAGAAATTTCTTCATTAACTCTTCCGTGAATTTCGCCTACTCCTTTAACTGTAATAACCGGATAAACATAAACACGTCCATCTAAAGTGCGGTGAGCGCTACCATCTATCAGCGAAATAATGGAATCCTCATACACAACACTATTTTTACCGCAAAAGATATCTAATTTGTTAAAATTCAAAATATCGTGTTTTTCAATCCTTCCATCAGGATATTTTAAAACTTTTGTGAATGGTTCTTTTATCGAAAGTAGAGGCGCGTTTCGCTTTACAAGGAATTTTTCTTCAAAGCTAATGAAAGGTTTTCCTTTTAAAATCCCAGAAAGAATTTCATCTAAAAAGGGCTCAATTCCAAAGTAAACATTGAAATATGGCGGCTCATCCTGATAACAAGCTCTGGCGACCAGCACCTGAGTGACATCATTCCTGGCTAATAGTGAAAAAGAACTTTCTAAAATTCCCTCTACAATACCAGCTTTTTTTAAAGCCGCTAACAATACTCCATTAGTTGGCGTACCGCCTTGCTTTTCTGCAAAAACAAGCTTGCCATTCATCACTGGAATAAGCTTAACTTCTACCTGTTTTTCTTTCTGCTCAATCAAAATACGCCTCCAACTTATTGATTAATTCTTTAGTAACCGAATAATATGCATGGAATTGCTGAATTTTCTGCCGATAATTTTCTTCAGGATAATTGATTTGTTTTTCCAAATCTAAACAGGAATTCAGAGCATCAAAAAGCTCTTCGGCTTTTATTGGCTTTTTCAGTTCCCCTGCATGAGGGAACCGTTTAGCCGCTAAGTAATTTCTATTAAATGATTTTGAAAACAGATAAAAAACAAAAACTTGTTTTTCATCATGGCTTTGTTT
>JAGHBR010000425.1 GCA_021160885.1 Caldisericaceae bacterium | reverse complement strand
GTCCATAGCCAGCCACAATCCGAATGATCCGGTAAGCTTGCAAAGTTTGGCTGGCGGAGAAGTGATTCACAACTGGTTCGGTCGGCTTGGCGCTGTACTTAGTTACTATTTAATGCAATGGACGCTTGGCTATCCCATTTTAATTTTGCCTCTCATTTTGGCCAATTATTCGCTGCAAATTTTATTGGGTAAAAAATTTCATTGGTTTTGGAAATCGACTATCGCTTTAATCACCTGGGGAATTCTTTTTTCCATATTTTTGGCCATGCCTGAAGCTGTAAGAACCAATGGTCAAATTACGGAATATTTCCCAAGTGGGTTAATTGGTGGCTGGTTAGCGGCTAAACTGGTGCTTTTATTTGGAAATTTTGGCAGCATTACCTTACTGGTCATCATTACGCTGACCATGCTGATTTTAAGCATCCGACTTGAAGTGGCTCCGGTGCTCGAAGGATTGGCCGGGATACTGGATAAAATTTACCAGGGGCTTAAGAATAATTTCATCACCATGGTAGAAAGCTTAAAAAGCAAAAAGAGGATGCGTCCACTTGCTGAAACCGGTACACCCAGCCCGGCTGATATCGATTTATTAGATGAACTGCAGAATGATAAGCAGGAAACTCAGCCAGAAATTCCCGAAATCAAATTTCCAGAAGCCAGAATCAAGGAAGACCTGACAGAAACGACAGAATCTGAATCCAGTGACGATACATCTGATGCTTTGTTAGATACATTGCCCGAACCGGAAAAAAGCAATGTGGGGATTCAGACCGATCTGGATTCTTTGTTAGCTCAGTTAGACCAGCAAGGTACACAAAAAATGGTTCCACCTGAAAAAAGCCCTACAGAACCTGATGAAGATGAACCGGGCGAGAAGGGCTTTGAATTTGAGTTGCAGCCAGAGGTTAAAGACAAAGAATTAGATTATGATCGCCTGTTGCGGGAAAGCATTGCCAAATACAAATTTCCTTCTACCGATCTATTGTGTGATCCTCCTGAAATAGAAACCAGTATTACGCGCGAAGAGTTAAAAGCCAATGCTGATTTATTGGAATCACGTCTGGAAGAATTTGGCGTAAAAGCCAAAGTGATTCGCGTGACAGCCGGACCGGTAATCACATTGTACGAATTGCAACCGGCGCGAGGTGTAAAGGTCAGTTCAATTGTGGCTTTGGCCAACGATCTGGCATTGGCCATGGAAGCACGGGGTATTCGTATTATTGCGCCCATTCCCGGGCGGGCTGCCGTGGGAATTGAAATTCCCAATCGGAATCCACAGACGGTTTATTTGAAACCTTTGATTCGTTCTGAAAAATTTGCCACCAGTAATTATGAATTACCTGTTACTCTGGGCAAAACTATTTCCGGCGAATCTTATGTTGCCGATTTAAATACCATGCCTCATTTGTTGATTGCCGGGGCAACCGGCGCCGGTAAAAGCGTTGGCATTAATACTTTGTTGCTCTCCTTAATGTATGCTGTAAGCCCGGCCAAAGTAAAGTTTGTTTTAATCGATCCCAAACGACTGGAACTTTCCATTTACGAAGATCTAAAAGATCATTATTTATTGCATCGCCCGGATATTGACGAGGTGGTTATTACCAAACCAAAGAATGCCGTAAGCATATTAAATACTCTGGTTTTGGAAATGGATCGGCGCCTGGATTGGTTGGCAAGCCTTAAGGCGCGTAACATAGCGGAATTCAATGAAAAAGTACGTAAAATGCCTGGCGATAAAGACGGCTATTTTCGCGAATTGCCCTACATTGTGGTGGTGATTGATGAATTGGCCGACTTAATGCTGGTTGCGCAAAAAGAAATAGAAGCGCCAATTGCGCGCTTGACGCAAATGGCCCGTGCGGTGGGCATTCATCTGGTGGTCGCTACACAGCGTCCCAGCGTGAATGTGATTACCGGAGTGATTAAAGCGAATATTCCGGCTCGTATTGCGTACATGGTTTCATCCAAAGTGGATTCTCGTACCATTCTGGATATGAATGGCGCCGAACAGTTGCTGGGACGTGGAGATATGCTTTACCAGGCGCCGGGTAGTTCAAAACCGATTCGCTTGCAAAATCCTTTTGTGACTTCTGAAGAAATTGAAAGAATCATTGAACATATTCGTAAACAGCCAAAAATGCCTTACTACAGCCTGCCTCAACCAGGGCAAAGTTCGGACGGTGGTTCTTTCTCTTCTGATGACGACCATGATCCAGTTTATGAAAAAGCCAGAAAGCTGGTCATTGAACACCAACAGGGATCTATTTCTTTTTTACAGCGTAGATTACAAATCGGTTTTTCACGGGCAGCCCGCATAATGGATGAATTGGAACAGGAAGGTATTGTAGGTCCTAACCGTGGAAGCAAACCGAGAGAAGTTTTGATCTCGATTGATGAATATCAAAAAATGCGTGGAGAATAATATGAAAATTTACACTATCGGATTACTACTGTTTACTTTAGCATTTCAGTTTGTGCAGGCAAAAGATGTAAAGGATATTATTAAAAAAGTACAAAAAAAGTATGATGATATTGAAAATTTTGAAGCCAGTTTTGAAAAGATTGAAACGTTTCAGTTAACCGGTACTAAAAATGTAACTTCCGGTAAACTCTATGTAAAAAATGGTAAAAAGTATCGCTTTGAAACAGAAGATCAATTGATCATCAGTGACGGGAAAACGGTTTGGACGCACAACCGAATTAATAATCAGGTTTTAATCGATAAAGTACGGAAGAATTCGGGAGCGCTGCTGCCCAGAGATATTTTGTTCAAATTCCCTAAAACACATTATGCTACCTTATTGGGTGAGGATAAAGTTAATAATAAAAAAGCCTACATTGTTAAACTTGAACCCAAAGAGGATGTGCAAAATTATTTTAGTTTCATTAAAATTTGGGTTATTGATAAAAAGTGGCAAATTGTTAAAATTGAGATTGCCGATTTGAATGGCAATAAATCCATCTTTAAGCTTTCTAAAATTTCAACTCAAAAAGAATTACCAGACGAGCTGTTCACCTTTAAAGCAATGCCGGATATGGATGTGGTTGACATGCGGTAGGAATTTTCGATAAATGGGGAAAACACAATTTATAGATATTCATTCTCATTTTGTTTTCGGAGTTGATGACGGCGCTTATGATCTGAATGCCAGCATGGCTATGCTCGAACAAGCGGCATCTTTAAATTTTAAGACATTACTGGCCACACCGCATGCAACAGAACTTACCGATGATGAATTCAATTTACAACTGCTTAATCATTTTAAACAGGTAAAAGAGGCTGCCCAAAAAGAGAAGCTACATGTGGAACTTTTCCTTGCGGCCGAAATGTTTTTCTCTCATCGTATTTTTGACTGGTTTAGCTACTCCTGGTCTACCTTTAATAACAATGGCAAATATTTTCTGTTTGAATTGCCGCTGTTTGATTTACCAGAAGGCGTTGGAGAATTTATCTTTCAAGCCCGTTTGAAAGGACTGGTGCCGATTTTGGCCCATCCGGAACGTTATCGTTATTTGCATGATAAAATTGATAAACTCTTTACTTTTGTGCAACAGGGCTGTTTAATTCAGATTAATGCTGGAAGCATTGTAGGCCAATTTGGCTCTTCGGTTCAATCTTTTGCCTTAAAACTCATTAAAAGTGGAATGGCGCATTTTGTGGCTTCCGATGCGCATGAAACGGAAAGTCGGAGCTATTTGACACTTGTTCAGGCCCGGGAAGAATTGACCAGCATTTTGGATGACAACGCTTTGCATCGGCTGTTTTGGAAAAATCCACTTAATGCCATTCAGGCCGCAGAAGTTCACAGTTTTGACCTTGTGGAGGAACATTTAATGTCCAAACCAGATAAATGGAAAAAAATGCTTAGAAGTTTGAAAAACCGGTTAATGCCTTAAAGAAATCTTATAATGAAACGAAAATGGACTAATTCATTTAATTGTTTTAAATTAAAAAGTTAAATCAAAACCAAAAGAGGAGTGAGTATTTTGGAACCTAAAGTTCCAACAAATTTTGACAATGATTTTTGGGAAAATGAAGAGCAGCCGCTTCATTTAACGGATTACATCCGAATTATTTACAGGGGACGCTGGCTAATTATTTTATCGTTTTTCACTGTATTTGCTGCCACCGTAATTTACACCTTTACCGCAGATCCTGTTTATGAAGCTTCCAGTGTGCTGTTAATAGAAACTAACGATTCCATGGACCGGGCCTTGTTTAATCTAACGACTCTTGGAACTCAGGCCAATGTACTCAATAATCAAATAGAGATTTTAAAAAGCCGCAATGTGGCAGAGCGCGTAGTACGCCGGCTGGAAAATTCTGCTTTCAGGGATTCCATCAGCTTTTTTCAACCATTAGAAGATGGCACGGAATTAACTTTTGAAGACCGCGTGCGGGTTGTCATGAATAGTATGGAAGTGGAACCCAAACGCGATACCGACATCATTACTTTAACTTACCAGGCTGGCACTCCTTTTGAAGCGGCCTATCTGGCCAATACGATTTCTGAAGAGTTTGCCAAGCTGAATGCCGAGACAAATCGCCTGGAAGTTACCGAAATGCGCAAATTTATTGAAGATAGATTAGCCATCAAAGCCAGAGAATTAAAAGAATCAGAAGAACAGTTAAAGAAATTTCAGGAAAAGGAAAAAATAGCCAGTCTTGATGCTGAAACTCAGGAATTAGTAACCAGACTTTCAGAAACTGAATCGATGCTGGAGCAGGCCAGAATTGAATTGAATTCTAAAGTTGAATTGAAAAATAGTCTTGAAAAAAAATTAGCCGAGCGCAAAGAGACTCTCCCTGCGAATTTAAGTGAAATTTCAACGCCTTATATTCAGTCCTTACAGGAAGAATTGGCGCAAATCGTTGCTGAAAGAACCAGTTATGTTACTGCCTTAAAATCAGAGGTACAGACCAATAAAAATGAATATTTTGAAGCTCAATTAAGAATGTATGATGAGCGCATTAAGGCATTAAAAAATAAAATACGAGAAGAAGCCACCAAAATAGCCAATTCTGGCATGATTTCCGATCCCTTGAGAATTTCGCAGGAAATTGTGGCTCAACTGCTCAATTTAACAGGCGAAATTAAAGCAGAAGAAGCAAAAGTTAATTCGCTTGAACATGTACTACAGAAATACAATGATCGACTGGAAAATCTGCCGGACCGCGTGTTGCAACTGGCTCGCCTGGAACGTAGACGTCAGGTGGATGAACAGACATACATGATGCTTACACAAAAGTTAGAAGAAGCAAAAATTCAGGAATCAGCTCAGGCCAGAAATGTAAAAATTATTGACCGGGCCATTAAACCCCATATACCGGTAAAACCAAACAAGAAAATGAATT